>DASVEU010000168.1:0-14548 GCA_036380395.1 Gaiellaceae bacterium | reverse complement strand
GAGCGCCCTCCTCGCCTTCGGCGGCCCCAGCTGGCTCGCGTCGTTCCAAGCCTCGCTCGCCGGCTGGGTCAGTCACCATGGGCTTGCGACCGTCGTCGTGCTCGTCGCGGTCGAGGCGCTGATCGGGCTCACCGCCCTGTCCCGCAGGACGGTGGCCGTCAGCGCCGCCGCCGGGCTCCTCGCCTTGCTCGCGATCTGGGTGGTCGGACAGGACTTCGGCCAGCTCTATACCGGGCAGGCGACCGATCCCAACACGGCGCTGATCGCGACGCTAATGGCGGTAGCGCTCCTCGCCGCCTATTACCACCGGCCTCGGGAATACGAAGACCGGCTTCGGCGCCGGACCTGACCGCTTCTACGAGTCGCGTCAGGCCACGCGGGCCGTAGCGTCATCCTTCCCCCGCTCCGAAGGAGGGGTCAAGCCTACGATCGCTGGCGGTGACCCTGCCTCGATGACAGGCAATGGGAACACACGCCGCCGGCCGAGCAATATCGCCGTGGCCGCGGCCGGCCGGCTCGCTCGCGCAGGCTCGAATGCTTTGACGACCACGCTCGGAGGCAGGGAGCGAACCCGCGTGATCCTCTTGCTGGCGTCGGTCTTGGCACTCGCGAGTGCCGACTCCGCCACCGTTGGAGCATCGGCGATCCAACTCCGGCACGACCTCCACATCAACAACACGGACGTCGGGCTGCTGGTCACCGTTACGTCGCTCGTCGCAGCAGCGGCGAGCCTTCCCTTCGGCGTCCTCGCCGACCGCGTGCGGCGGACGCGATTGCTCGGCGGCGCGATCGTGCTCTGGGGCGCCGCAATGATCTGGAGCGCTACCGCGCCCACGTTCGGTCAGCTGCTCCTCGCACGCCTCTTCCTCGGCGGCGTCACGGCGGCGGCTGGGCCGGTCGTCGCGTCGCTCGTCGGCGACTGGTTCGCCTCCTCCGAGCGAGGGCGCATCTACGGCTACATCATCTCGGGAGAGCTCGTCGGCGCCGCCTTCGGCTTCGCGGTCACAGGTGGGATCGCGACCGTGTCCTGGCGGGCTTCGTTCGTGATCCTCGCCCTGCCGGCGTTCGCACTCGCGTGGCTCGTCTTCCATCTGCCGGAGCCGACCCGGGGCGGGGGGAAGCCGCTCCTATCTGCAACGGCGACGCCGGTTCCTGCCGCTGCCGGCGACGACGGCGAGGACCAGGCGACCGATGCGCAGCGCCTCGCCGGCGAACGCGGCGTCGAACCGGATCTGCAGCTCGTGTTGACCCGGGACCCGCGCCGGCTGGGACTGCTCGCCGCCGCGCGGTACGTGCTCTCGATCAGGACGAACGTCCTACTCATCTTGGCGAGCGCCGGTGGCTACTTCTTCCTCTCGGGAGTCCAGACCTTCGGCGTCGAGTTCGTGACGAAGCAGTACGGAATCGCTCAGGCGCTCAGCGCGCTGGTACTCCTCGCCGTTGGCGCCGCCGGGGTCATCGGAGTCCTCCTAGGCGGCTGGCTAGGCGACTTCCTGTTGCATCGCGGCTTCCTCAACGGCCGGATCCTCGTGAGCGCGATCGCTGCGACTGTGGCCGTCATCCTCTTTGTGCCGGCGATCTTCATCCGAAGCCCGCTGACGGCGCTGCCCTACATCTCGCTCGCCGCACTCGCCCTCTCCGCGCAAAACCCGCCCATCGATGCCGCGCGCCTCGACATCGTTCATCCCCTCCTCTGGGGCAGGGCCGAAGGCATCCGCACGGCCCTCCGCACGCTCGCGCAGGCCACTGCGCCGCTGTTGTTCGGGGCGCTCTCGGACTACCTGTTCGGCGGCGGCCGGTCGGGCCTGCAGTGGACCTTCGCGTTCATGCTGCTTCCACTCGCCGGCAGCGCGTACTTCCTCTTCAGGGCCTTGCGCACCTACCCGCGTGACGTCGCCACGGCGGCTGCCTCTACCGCAGCATCGCGCTCGTAGCTCAGGCAACTGCTCGCCGCAAGCAACCTTGCGCCGCGGCGGGATATCTGGTATTCGCGCGCGCGCGTCAACCTCAATCGTCCGCAGCGGGCTCGGGTAGCCCCTCCTCCGCGAGTTCGACGATCAGATCGTTGATGCCCAGATCGCGGCGCTCGGCCTCAGCGGCGAGGCGCTCGGCGAGCCGGCGTGGAATGGCGATCGTCCGGCGAACGAGCTCGTCGCTCTCCCAGACCTCATCTTGCGTGTCAGACAAGCTGCCTCCTCTCCCCCAGCTGATCGGGCGTTCGCGGCGTGAGGCCGTCGACGTAGCTGCGCAGGACACGGTCGCTCAAGAGTCCGAGGCAGCTCAAGTTCGGGAAACCGGGCCCTTGGGCCAGGCCGGCCAGCATTGGTAGATGCAGGCGCGGCCGGAGTCCATCGACGCCGAGGTCGATGTCGATGCGCCGCTCGAGCTCGTCGTCGGCGAGGGCGTCGACGAGGCGTGCGCTTGCCTCGCGGCCGAGGAAGCTCTCGAACCAGCGAGCCTCGAACCCGATCGCCACAACGACGAGGTCGTAGACGACGCGTTCCTGCTCATCGCCGTACTCGATCGTTACCAACACCTGGCGGCCGCCCGGGTCGATTGCAACAGCACGCCCGGCGAGGGTGCGGAAGCAGCGCGATTGGTTCAGGGTTGCCTCGGCCTGCAGCGAAAAGACCCCGCGGTCGGTGCGCTCCAGGAACTCGCGCCGGTGCGTCTCGGCCAGCCTTGGCCAGTCGCCGGGATCAGAATAGAAACGGTTTTCGTCGAAGCTCTCACCGCGCGAGTAGAGCACGCCCCGACTCGTCAACACGTCGACCGTGGACCCTTTGTACAGCTTCTTCAGCAGGCTGATCACGATCGATGCGGCAGTCTCGCCGCTGCCGATGACACAGACGTTCAAGCCGAAGTGTTTCTTGAACTCCTTCTCGTGTAGCCAGTAGCTCCGGCCGTCGAGCACACGCGGGTGCCCGCGGGGCTGGCCGGCGATTTCGATCGCCGGGCCGGCGCCGGTGAGCACGACGCCGTCGGCGACGAGCGCCGCGCCGTCGGCGAGCGACAGACGCCAGCGTTCGTCTTCGAGCTCCAGTCCGACGACGTCGGCCTCGATCACATCGGCCTCGGCCTTCTGCGCGACCGCGCGCAGATAGGTGCTCCAGCGCCGGTGGGACGGACGCAAATGACCGCGGTCCACCCAGTCGGCGTACTCGCCGCGCTCGATCAGATGGTGCTGCCAGCTGAACCGCGTCATGGCGTCGCGGACCTCGGCCGAGGCGCCACCCCAGCTCTCGGCATACGGGAAACCGACGTCCTTCTCGGGCGGCGTGCCCAGCGGTAGGAGGCCGTTCGTGTATCCACGCCGTCCGGTCCAGCTCTCGGCGATGCCGGCGCGGTCGATCAGGACAACCTGCGGGGCGTCGAATCCGACGTCGGCCAACGCTCGCGCCTTGGCCGCGAGGGCGATGCCCTTCGGCCCGGCTCCGACGACGGCAACAGTCTGCATGCCGCGAGGATAGTCGCGCCTCCTCGTCAAGTGCGGGCGATCGGGGACGGCTAGATCGGGTATTGGCGCGGGCTGTTCTGGATGGTTATCCAGCGAAGCTCCGTGAACTCCTCGAGTGCCGCCTTACCGCCATCACACCTTGCAGACTTTCCGCTCGAGTCGGTTTTCGAACGGGTCTAACAGCTTCGACCGAGTGCGGCTCAGGCCTCAGGTTCTCGGGACGGCGCACCGGCGGGGAGACTCCAGCGCGCCGCCCCTTCCTGCCGGCTTAGAGCGCGCCCGGCGCTGCGGAACCGCCGAACGCATACCGGCAGTCCTTCAAGGCACTAAGCGAGGAGATAGCCTCGGCTGATCGGGAACGAGCCCTGCCACGATGTCGCGCGGAACAAGCTTCCGAGTTCCGATGCTCCTCTCCTTGCGGCTTCCGCCGAAAAGAGCAGCGAAGCGACTTATTGAAACCGCAGGACGGCTCTCCCCCCAGCCGATTCAGGCGGCCGCTCCGCCGCCCATAGCGCTCAGCACTGTGCGCCCCTAGAGTGTGCGCCCCTACCAAAAGAGTTGTCAACGGCTTCTCTTCGCAAATAGCGACAGAACCCTCAGACACCCTGTGACACGCTGAAGCTAGTGGTCGACCGCAGCTAAAGCCGACCAACCCTCGACCCCCCTGAGCAGAGCCGCGTGGCCGGACTCTGCTCACGATGACCCTTTGCTGAGCGGGAGGCTCCGCCGCATCGAGCCCCACCACGCTCGTGCAGAACATCGGTCAAGGCGGCGGGTTGATTCGTCCCCCATCCGGTTGATTGGCGCACCCAACGGAGCCAGATGAGCCTTGAACAGGTTTTTGCGAGTTCGGTGGAGCTTTTAGGAGGTTGAAGTTAACCCCGTTGGGGGTAGTCGGCCCGGCCCGTCGAGACGAACCTTTCTTTCTGGGGAGGCCCGGATGTCCGGCCGTGGGGTGCCGCAGCTCTCGGTCGGTTCTTCTGAAGCCTCGCTTCCCGGGCCCTCCCCCACAGCCCCGACCGCGCGCGTGCGTTTACGTCCGGCATCGGTAGACATCAGCTCCGGGTCGGACGAGATCGTCAATTGGATTCACGTAGCCGCACGCGACGACAAGGGCGTTCGTGCTCCTTCGTCAGCAGCGACCGCTGGCCGCCCCGCAGCACGGCATCGAGTTCCGTTTGAAGTGGTGCGCGACCGGCGGCGGTGCGCCGGTCGCACAGTCACGGCGAGGGGCTAGTCCGACGGCTGGACGATGATGAGCGAGTTTCCGTCCGGGTCGCGCAGCCAGAACATCGGCGGTACCGGGCCGCCCCACCGGGTGACCTGCTGGTCGACGTCGACGCCGGCGGCCTTGAGTGCGGCGTGGTCGGCATCGACGTCGGTGGTGTCGAGGCAGATTCCCGTCTGGCTGCCGCCTGCTTCCTCGTCCTGCGGCGGCGGCGCGAGGGCGATCGTCGTCGGCGTTCCGGCCAGTGCGACCTCGACCCAGCGCATCTCCGGGCCCATCGGGACGTCGACCACCTTTTCGAAGCCGAGCGTGTCGACGTAGAACTCGATCGCGCGATCCGTGTCGCCGACGGTGACGCAGACGCGGCCGACCTGCGTGAGATTGAGCTTGGATGCCACTTTCGACATCTGGGCCTCCTTTTTGTCGGAGTTTGTCTCTTAGACGGCTGGATCGACGGAAACTCATCGCCGATGAGTCTCGGCCGCTGGCAGGATCTGTATCCGCGATGACGCCGCTGCGCGACTTGCTCGAGACGTCCGTTGAAAGGGGCACGGTGCCGGGCGCCGCCGCACTCGTTGCGCGTGGTGACGACGTCGAAGTCGCTGAGGCGGGTGAGGTCGAGAGGGAGTCGATCGTTCGGATCGCCTCGATCACGAAGCCGATCACCGCTGCAGCGATCATGATCCTGGTGGACGACGGGCTCGTTTCGCTCGACGACCCGATCGCGCGCTGGCTGCCCGAACTGGCGTCGCCGCTGGTCGTGCGGACCCCCGAGAGCGCGATCGACGACGTCGTGCCTGCCACGCACCCAATCGCCGTCGAGGACGTCTTGACTTTCCGTGCCGGCTGGGGTTTTCCCTCTGACTTCTCGCTGCCGGCTGTGGTCGAGCTTTTTCGGAAGCTGCCGGTGTTCGGGCCGCGAGACACGCCTGACGAGTGGCTCGCGACGCTCGCGCAGGTGCCGATGCTGCGCCAGCCCGGCGAGGCGTGGCTCTACAACACCTGCTCCGACGTCCAGGGCGTCTTGATCGCGCGCGTCTCGAGGCAGCCGCTGCCGGAATTCCTCGCCGAGCGCATCTTCGAGCCACTCGGGATGAGCGACACCAGCTTCCACGTCCCCTCGGAGAAGCTCGACCGGCTCCCGCCATACCGCGGACCCGACTTCGCGCCGATCGACGACGGGCTCTGGACGGAGCCGCCGATCTTCCCATCGGGCGCCGGCGGACTCGTCTCGACGCTCTCCGACTGGCACCGCTTCGGGCGCATGCTGCTCGCCGACGGCGGCGCGCTCCTATCGCCCGAGTCGGTGCGCTTGATAACGACCGACCATCTCACGCAGGAGCAGCGCGACGCGTCGACGTTGTTCCTCGAGGGAGCAGGCTGGGGCTTCGGCGGCGCCGTCGCAGCCGACGGCCGCTACGGCTGGGTCGGCGGCACCGGCACGAGCGCACACGTCGCGTCCTCGAGCGGCACGATCGGCATCCTCCTCACGCAGCTCCAGATGACGGGGCCGACGCCGACACAATTCATGCGCGAGTTTTGGCGGTACGCATTCGGGGCCTCCTAGTTCCACGGGGGTCCGCCGCTACCCGGGCTACCGAGTAGCACAACGATCAATCTCCACTTGAGGTTGAGCTACCCCCCCAAAGGAGACCGGCCATCGTTCCTGCCGGCTCTCCCGTCGGCGTCGCAACCTTGCGCACCTGATGTCAAGTGCGATACTCGAAGCTCGGACAAGGGGCGCAGCCATGGGGAGTAAGCGCTGATGGAGGGGAGCTCGGCCGCCGTTTCGGGAATGCGGCCACTTCGTTTTGAGCGTAACCGAGGGCGAGGGTTTGTCGGTTGCGCGGTAGCCGTATTTGCGGCCGTGCTCTGCGCGTCCCTATTCACCGCGCCGGCTCGAGGCGACGTTCCTCCTTCGCCGGTCCCGGATGGCTCGGCGATGACGACAGACTCGACGTCGAGCGACGCCGCCGCAACGGCATCGTCGGACGTGATCGCTCCGACAGAAACCTCGGACACGTCCGCGGCGACGACAGCCACGACAACACCAAACGCAATTGACACCTCCGCCGCGACGACTCCAGACACAATTGCCACCCCAGCCACAACGACAGACAACTCCGCCGCTGCGCCAGACACGACCAGCACGTGCGCCTTGGTGCCAGACGCAACAGCCGCCTCGGCCACGACGACGGACACTTCCGCCGCTGCAACAGACACGACTGGCGCGTGTGCGCCGGCACCAGTCGTACCAGACACGACTGACGGCCTCACTGCGACAGATCCCTCCGCCAGTTCCACCGACGCTTCCGGCGCCGAACCTACGGATGCGGCTGCCGACTCCTTCACCACCACGAACGAGCCGATAGGCACGTCAACGGGTACTGCGCCCGCCACGGACACGCGATCGCTCTCGAGCTCGGGCTTGTCCGGAGCTGCGGAACCACCTGCTCCCCCGCCAGGCTCGAATTTGCAGGCCCCGAGTGATGCGACTACGAGCGACGTTCTGTCCGACGCCACGTCGCATGACGAAGACGCCGACGCGGACCTCCTCACCGGCGACGTTGTCCAGCCGTTCGCCACGGACGTGTATCCCGGCGACGCCACGACGCTCATCTCCTCGGTCATTGTGATCCGCTGCGGTGCCGACTGCCGCATCACCCTCGTTTGCGACACGACCCTTCGCTCTCTTCCTCTCGCTTCATGCTTCACCAAACCCGGGGCGACGCGGGCGTCACGCATAGCGGTGAGGACGAACGGCGCGCAGAATCGGCGGCCGGCCGACGCGCGCGGGCCATCAGCTCCCCGCCTACCCATCCCGGACAAAGAGCCACAGATGCCAACCCCAGCGGGGGCCTCGAGCGGATCAGGCAGCCCAGGAGGCCCCCACGGCGGGTCCACTCTCGGTGTGGCAGCGGCGGTATTCAACATCACTCCAGGTGATGGCACGCGTCCAATCACGCTCATTGAGCTGTGCCCGCGCGCAGTGCCTCTCGCGTTCTTGCTCGACCGTCCTGGCTAAGGCCTGACGAACGGTCATCCGCGCACGGCGGGGCGCCTCGGGTGCCCCCTGTGTCGAGACGAGCTCGAGTGCGAAAGGAGGTTCCAAATGAGCATCGACCTTATGAACCGGCAGTTCGATCGAACGGACGACAGGACATCAAGCGAGGTTGACTCGAGCTACGAGCTCGAGGACTCACTTGGGCTTTACGCCCGCGGAGTACGCCGGGTACCGATGCTGTCTCCGGCTGAAGAGCGCGAGCTCTTTCGTCGTAAGGAAGCCGGAGACGAGCGTGCGAAGCGGATTCTGATCGAGGCCAATCTGCGTCTGGTCATCTGGATCGCCCGTAAGTACGCGCATCACAACGTTCCGTTGCTCGACCTCATCCAGGAAGGGAACCTGGCACTCACGAGGGCGGTCGAGAGGTTCGATCACCGATTGGGTTTCAGGCTCTCGACCTATGCCACCTTGATGATCAAGGGGGCGGTCGGGCGAGCTGCAGAATGTCATGGACGTTTGGTTCCGGTTCCAATCCACGTCGGGAGGCAGCTCCGCACCGTTCGAAGAGCGCGTCAGGTTCTCCTGGAGCGCCTGAATCGCGACCCCTTGCTGTGTGAGATCGCTGCCGAGACAGGACTCGATTCCCGCCGCGTCGGAGAGCTACTCGGCTACGAGCAGCAGCCCGTAAGTTTCGAGTCCCCTCCGAAAGAGGGGCAGCAGGCTTGCAGTGAGCTGCTCGCGGATCCGACATCAGCCCACCTGGACGCGGCACTGGCCGAGCGCCAGCGAAAAGAGGAGGTTGAGGCAACCGTCAACTCGCTCGACGAGCGCCTCCGGCTCGTACTCAGGCTGCGCTTCGGTCTCGCGGGGCAATCACCCCGGTCGCTGGTCGAGGTGGGGAGGGAGCTGGGAGTGACAAGCGAGCGGGCTCGCCAGCTCGAGGCGACAGCACTCGACAAACTCCGGATGCTCGCGCCGGGTCTGCGGGACTATCTCGAGGTTGCGTAACGCGTCAAACTAGGGCTGCGCCCAGAAGATCGTCCTCTCCCCGCTTCTGGGCGCAGCCCTTCTCTTCCTATTGAGGTCAGGAACCGCCGGGACGCAACCCCATACTGCGAAGTAGGCGATCGCGTGGAGCGACTGCGGTCGGGTGGTGTCGGAGCCGGAGCCCGCGGTGATTGCCTGTCTAGACAACGGATTAGCCGGCGAGGTGTCGGCGGACCGCACCGAGCGTACGAGAGTACGATAAGGAGGTCCGATCAGGAGGAGGCGCGGTCGTGCTCAGTGGTCTACGCGCAAAGCTCTGGAGGCGTAAGCTCGATCAGCAGGAAGCTCGCAGTGAGCCGGCGGTGGATGAGCGGTCTTCTGGCGAGGAAGCCATCGAGACGGCCGATGAAGAGGCTGCCGAGGAAGCGCCCTCGGGAATGACGCGACTGAAGACGGACGATCTGTGACCGCGAAAGTTTGAACAACTAGATCGCTGGCCCGAGCCAATCCCTTCGAGTGAGCAAAGAAATTGAGGCGGATAGACGCGCTGACTTTCTTCTCGGCGGAGGAGGTGGCGCGGGCGCGAAGCTACCACCGTCCTTTGTATTGGGCAGGGATTGCTGACGTTGTGATCGAGGCGAGCGTGCTGGCCACGCTGGTGTGGAGCGGCGCGGGCGCTGCGCTCGATCCCGGCTCGCTGCCGTGGTGGGGTCGGACGCCTGCATACGCGGCGATCGTGGTCGCCGCGACGACGGCTGTGAGGACGCCGCTTCCTCTGTGGAGCGGGCTCATCCGCGAGCGGCGCTGGGGGTTCTCGACGCAGCGGTTGCCGTCGTGGGTGGCCGACCGCGCCAAGGCGGTCGGGCTCAACATCGTCCTCACGGCCGTGGCCCTGCTTGGGCTGGTCGGGTTCGCCCGTGCGCTGCCGGGCTGGTGGGTAGCGCCCGCCGCAGCCGCGTTCGCGTTCGCGACACTCATGCTTTCGTTTCTGGCGCCGGTCGTGCTCGAACCTCTGTTCAACCGCTACTCGCCGCTGCAGGACGCGACCCTGGCGGCAGAGCTGGGCCGACTCGCGGAGCGTGGTGGCGTCCCCATCCGCGACGTGCTCGTCCAAGACACGAGCCGTCGCACCCGGAAGGCGAACGCGTACGTGTCCGGGCTCGCGCGAACGCGGCGGGTCGTGGTGTCCGACACCCTGGTCGAACAGGCTTCGCCAGCGGAAGTGCGGCTCGTCGTCGCCCACGAGCTCGCTCACCGGCGCGAGCGGCACGTGCTGCTCGGAACCCTGCTCGCGATGACAGGCGCAGCGACCGCAACGGTCGTTGTCTGGGCACTCCTGGGCACACGCGTCGGCGACCCGCACCAAGTTCCGCTCGTGCTTCTCATCGGGCTCGGGATCGCTCTCACCTCGCTGCCGGCACTAACGGCCATCTCCCGTCGCTGGGAGCGCGCCGCCGACCGCTACTCGCTCGAGCTCACCGGCGACCGCGCCGCCTACGCAACCGTCTTCCGCCGACTCGCCCAGACGAACCTCACTGACCTCGATCCGCCGCGCCTGCTCTACCTGCTCCTCTTCACCCACCCGACCCCGCCTGAACGCCTCGCAGCCGCCGACTAGCGTGACGGACAGCCGCGGCAAGCCGGAGCCTCGCAGCGCTCACCCCGGTGTCGAGGTGCAAAGAGCGATAGGTCAGCTCGAGCGCGACCCCGCCCAGTGGCCGGGCCGTTTCTTCGCACTTGCCAACCGGCTTGCCAATCGGCCAGGACGCGGGAACTCGCGCGCCAGAAAGCGGCTACCCTAGCGGCCTCGCCCTCTTAGCTCAGTTGGTAGAGCACCTCCATGGTAAGGAGGGGGTCGACGGTTCGAGTCCGTCAGAGGGCTTCGCGAAAGCGCCGCACGTCGGCGCTTTCTCGTTCAGATTGATTTGCTCCGCGTCGATCGTGCGGTGGGTATAGAGCCGTTTATGGAGCTCTCGCGTCGAAAAGCCTCGCAAGGCGGTCTCACGCTCACAGTAGGCGGTCGAGGGTGATCGGGATCGATCGGATGCGGCGACCAGTGGCGTGGTGGACGCCGTTTGCGATAGCGGCCGCTATGCCGACGAGCCCGATCTCGCCTAGGCCCTTGGCGCCGAGGGGCGTGAGTGGATCCGGTCGCCCGACGAAGAAGACGTCGATGTCCGGCGTGTCGGCGTTGACGGGGATCAGGTAGTCGCCGAAGGTTGCGTTGGTGATCCGCCCGGTGCCGGGATCGGTGATCGTCTCCTCGAGCAGCGCCTGCCCGATGCCGCCGATGGTGCCGCCGACGATCTGGCTGCGAGCGGTCTTCTCGTTGAGGATGCGACCGGCGTCGATCGCCGTGGTGATGCGTGCGACGCGGATGAGCCCGAGGTCCTCGTCGACGCGGACCTCGACGAACTTCGCGGCGAACGGGCCTGACCGGGCGAGCTCGGCGTTCTCCTGACTGGGCGGCGTCGCTTCGGCGTCGACGGTGAGCTCGTTGAGGCCGTGTCGCGCGAGGATGTCGGTGTAATGCTCGCCGTCCGACGGATCGTCGCGGCGGTGGATTCGTCCCTCGGCGACGCGCACGTCGTCGAGCGAGCAGCCGCGCAGCGGCGACCGGTCGTCGTCAGCGACAACGTCGAGGAATCGCCGCACGAGCGCCTCGCAGGCCGCGTGGACGGCGTTTCCAAGCGAGGCGGTAAGCGATGAGCCGCCGGACGCGGGCGCCCACGGCATCTCGGAGTCGCCGAGCTCGAAGCGGACGTCGTTGAGCGGAAGCCCTAGCCGCTCGCCGGCCACCTGGCGCATGACCGTCCGGGTGCCGGTGCCGGGGTCGCTCGCGGCGCTGCACACGTGGGCGCGGCCGTCCCGAGTGATGGTTGCACGCGCTTGGCACCGGACCTGCCACCAGCTCCAGCTAATCGCGGCGAGGCCGTAGCCGATCTTCCAGTGGCCCTCGCGCATCGATCCGGGCTCCGGGTCGCGGCGTGACCAGCCGAAGCGCTCTGCCCCGACCGTGTAGCACTCGCCCAGCGCGTTGCTTGACCACGGCAGGCCCGATTGCGGGTGGACCGCGGCGAAGTTGCGAAGGCGGAGCTCGAGCGGGTCGAGGCCGAGCGCGTACGCCAGCTCGTCGATCGCGGATTCGAGCGCGAAGTTGCCCTGGGCATGCCCCGGACCGCGCATCGATCCCGGAAGGGGGATGTTCAGACGCCGCTGCTGGTCGGTGGTGGCGACGTTGGCGCATGCGTACGAGCGCGCGGTGGCACCGCTGATCGGCTCGATGCTCGCGTGTTTGATCGACGCGCTGTTGGTCGAGACGTGCTCGATCGCGACGAGCTCGCCGTCGCGCCGAGCCCCCATCCGGATCGACTGCACGCTGCTCGGGCGGTGGCCAACACCCGTGAACATCTGCGGGCGGGTTAAGACGAGCTTGACCGGGCGCCCGACCGCGCGGGCGGCCAGGACGGCGAGAATCACGTGCTGCCAGACGAACAAACCGGCCCCGAACGCGCCGCCGACATAGGGCGAACGGACGTGGACCGCGGCGGGTTCGATCCCGAAGACCTCGGCGATCGTCGCCTGCGTGTACGCGGGCCACTGCGTCGCGTCGTGGACCGTCACGATGTCGCCCTCCCACGCGGCGACCGTCGCGAACAACCCGAGTGGGTTGTTGGTGTTGTCGGCAGTGGTGTACGTCGCCTCGTGGATGACGTCGGCCTCGGCGAGGCCGGCTTCGACATCTCCGCGCTGTGTCGCGGTGTC
Source organism: Gaiellaceae bacterium (assembly GCA_036380395.1). Classification (GTDB taxonomy): domain Bacteria; phylum Actinomycetota; class Thermoleophilia; order Gaiellales; family Gaiellaceae; genus 3-1-20CM-4-69-9. The sequence goes on along the minus strand of DASVEU010000168.1, from coordinate 2,107 downwards.
CCAGGGAGTGGCCTCCAGTGCGCTGCGCGGGTCATCGAAGTCGAGCAGTGGCGGGTCGCCGCCCTCGTATTCGACCTTGACCAGGCGCGCCGCAACGTCGGCCTCGTGCGCGGTCGCTGCAACGACGACGGCGACGTACTGTCCGTGGTGGTGGATGTGGTCGTCCTGGAGGGGCGGTGGCGGGGCTGGGCCCAACAGCCCGAAGGGAGCGGGTGTCAGCGTCGGAGCCGTCTCGTGCGTGATGACCGTGAGGACGCCTGCTGTCGCGCGGGCATCGTGGTCGTTGATCGCGATCACCCGGCCGGACGCGATCGTGCTGCGCACCAGCGCGGCGTGCGCAAGCTGGGGGTACGTGACATCTGTCGGGTAGGGCGCGGCGCCGCGGACCTTGGCCGGGCCGTCGACGCGGTCGACGCCGGAGCCGATCAGCGCCGTCATGCCGCCGCCGTCTCCAGTGCTCGCACGAGCGTGCGCTTTGCGAGCTCGACCTTGAAGGCCGTTCCTGGGAGTGTGAAGGGGTCGACGATCTCGGCGTCGGCGGCCGCCCGGAAAAGCGAGGTGCTCGCGCCGGCGCCGCTCAGCACCTCTTCGGCGGCGTGCGCGCGCCACGGGAACGTCCCGATGCCGCCGAGTGCGACGCGCGCCTCGGCGATCACGCCGTCCTCGATCGTGAGCGCCACGGCCGCCGAGGTGAGCGCGAACTCATAGGAGGCGCGGTCTCGTACTTTCAGGTACTCGGAGCGTGCGCCGGCGGGGAGAAGCGGGATCTCGATCGCAGTGATCAGCTCGCCGTGAGCGAGGACGTTCTCTACGTCGGGTCGATCGCCCGGCACGCGGTAGAACTGGGTGAGCGGGATGGTGCGCCGGCCGTCCGTGCCCTGGACGTGCACGAGGGTGTCGAGCGCGACCAGTGCTACGCAGAGGTCCGATGCGTGCGGCGCGATGCAGTGTTTGCTTGCGCCGAGGATCGCGTGCATCCGCGCGGGACCGCTGATGGCTGCACACCCGGAACCGGACGCTCGCTTGTTGCATTCGGGCACCGTCGGATCGCGGAAGTAGCGGCAGCGCGTGCGTTGCATGAGGTTGCCGCCGATCGTCGCCATGTTGCGCAACTGGGTCGAGGCGCCCGCCAGCAGTGCCGCGCGCACGAATGTCGCCCGCGCGCCGAGCACTGGCTCGGCCGCGAGCTCCTCCATCGTTGTTAGCGACCCGACGACGAGTGCGTCGCCGCGTCGCGTGATCCCGCGGAGCGGCAGGCGTGTGATGTCGACCAGCCGCTCGGGGTTCAGCACGCCGTCTTTGAGCAGGTCGACCTGTGTCGTTCCTCCGGCGAGGTACTGCGCGTCGGGATCGGCGCTCACGAGAGCGACCGCCGCGGCGACGTTGTCGGCACGCACGTATTCGAACGTGCCGCTCATCGTCCCGCGACGTCACGGATAGCGGCGACGATGTTCGGGTAGGCGCCGCAGCGGCAGAGGTTCCCGCTCATGAACTCGCGGATCTCGTCGTCGGACCCAGCTCGGCCCTCATCGAGTAGCGCGACGGCCGACATGATCTGACCCGGGGTGCAGTACCCGCATTGCAGTGCGTCATGGCGCACGAACGCCGACTGCAACGGATGAAGCTGGGCTTCGCTGCCGAGCCCTTCGATCGTCGTGACCTCGCACCCATCGCACTGGGCGGCCAGCATCAGGCACGAAAGCACACGCCTCCCATCGACCAACACCGTGCAGGCTCCGCACGCGCCCTGGTCGCAGCCCTTCTTGGTGCCGGTAAGTGCCAGTCGCTCACGGAGGACATCCAGCAGCGTGTCTCGGCCGGCGACACCCAACTCATACAGCACACCATTAACTGATGCCGTCAGCGATATCAGGGTTGCGGCCATCTAAGGCTCCTTTCACTCTTGAATTCGTCTTGTGCGCGAGAACTTGTCGCGATCGGAAGGTGCGGAAGATTTCGCCCGGCCGCCGTCACGTGAGGTGAAGGGCGCCGTGTGTGATCGGGTGTCCGGCCCGGGCGCGATGACAGCCACGCCTGTACGCCCGCCATCGACGTCGATCACGGTGCCGTGGACGAACGCAGCCTCGTCACTGGCGAGATAAACGGC
>DASVEU010000167.1:0-4692 GCA_036380395.1 Gaiellaceae bacterium | reverse complement strand
GTACGTCCCGTGCGAGACCTGCAAGGGAGCGCGCTACAACCGCGAGACGCTGGAAGTGCGCTTCAAAGGGAAGTCGATCGCAGACGTGCTCGAGATGTCAGTGGAGGAAGCGCTGCAGTTCTTCGCCAAGATCCCGAAGCTCCGGCGGCGGCTGCAGACGCTGCACGACGTCGGTCTCGACTACATCAAGCTGGGACAGCCGGCGACGACGCTCTCGGGCGGTGAGGCACAGCGGGTCAAGCTCTCGTCCGAGCTCTCGAAGATCGCGACCGGGAAGACGCTCTACATCCTCGACGAGCCGACGACCGGGCTGCACTTCGCGGACATCGAGAAGCTGCTCGACGTGCTGCAGCGGTTGGTCGATTCCGGGAACACCGTGCTCGTGATCGAGCACAACCTCGACGTGATCAAGCAGGCCGACTGGATCATCGACCTCGGTCCCGAAGGCGGCGAGGCCGGCGGCGAGATCATCGCGACGGGCACGCCGGAGCAGATCGCCGAGGTCGACGAGTCGGCGACCGGGCAGTTCCTTCGGCACGTCTTGCCGAAGACAGCCGTCGCCGCGTAGCCGGGAGCGTCAGCTGTTCCAGGTTGAGGCCCAGGCCGCTCGACGCAACCACCCCTGGTGCCGGAAGCCGGGCGTGCGGAGCAGCACCGGCCACAGATCGATCGGCGCGCGTTGCCCGAGCGCGTTGAGCGCGACGAGCGCCCGACCCCCGCTGGGCCAGTACAACACGCTGTTGCCGTGCAGGGAGAGGTTCGCCCAGTAGGCACACTGGAGCGGGATCGCTCGCCGCTCGTACAGAAGGCGCGTCTTGCTGTGGCCACGCTCGAGTAAGAGCACACGATCCATAGAGCTGCCCTTCTCTGTGCGCCGAGAGTTGACGACGAAGACCACCCCGCGGTCGGCGGGAAGCGGCAGCAAAGCGCTGACGATCGTCTCGCCGAGGTTGCCGCCTCTCGGCCGGGCAAGCGAGGCCGAGGCAAAGCGCGTCCCGTCGTGGCGAACGAGAAGCATGCGGTTACCGGAGCCGATGTGGATCAGGCCGCGCGGCAGCACTTCCAGCCATGGGTGTTGGGCAAGGCCGATCGAGCGCAGGTCCGCGAGCGTTGTGGTCTGCCGACCGTCGGTTCGGATCAGCCGGTTCGAGTTGCTGATCGCGAACACTGACTGAGTCGCTCGGTCATAAGTGCTCCACTTGACGCGGGCGATCCGTCTGACCAGTCGGCCGTCGGCCGCGCGGAGCCGAAGCTCGTGTGCGTGCTCCGTGAAGAAACCGTCGGCACGCGCCCACCCCTGCAGATCCTCTCCTGGCCCGACAAGACGTTCTGGGGTCCCGAACCGGGCAACCCAGAGGTCGGGGGTGGGACGCCTGTAGGCGGTGAACGCGATCGCTTGGCCATGCACGACCACGTTGTCGCTTCCGTGCGGCAGGCGTGAGCGCCACAGCACTTCCGCGTCGCGCAGGAGGACGAGGTGATGTCGCGGATGGGCGATGTAGGTGCGGTCATCGGCACGAGCCAGCGCGCCCGGTGCCCAGGCTGGAGCCCAGGGGCGCGGATGCACGAGTTCCACGCTCCCATCCCGGCGGAGAGCGAACGTGCCGCACGCACCTTTGACGAGGATCGTGTCGGCCAGGCCGACCGGGCCGCGTGGACGCGGGGCGTCGCACTGTGTCGCCGCGTGCGCGGGCGGCGCCAGGAAGAGCACGATGAGAAGGACGACGGTGCGGGGCATCTCCACCTCTACGGGGGTCATGCGGCACGGGGTCCACTACGCTGCTCGGGTGGTCACGAGGGTGGAGTCGGGCGGCGACGAGAGGGAGTGGTTCTTACGTGCACTCCTCGTCCTCCAGAGCCCGCGAAGAGTGTTCGCCGCTCTGCGTGACGATTCGGACGAGGTCGCTGCGGCACGGCAGGACACGGCCGGCGCGATCGTCTGGCTCGCCGGGATCGCGGCGGTCCTCGCCACGACGGTTGCGAGCACGCTCCTCGACGACGTCCAGATCGACGGCTCGCTGCTCGCAGTCTGGGCGTTTTTCGCCGGCGGTCTCTACGGCTTCACGGTCTACTTCGTCGTCGGGAAGGTCCTTCACGTGGCGCTCCGGCGACTGGGCGGCCGGGGCAGCTTCCGGCGGGCACGACACGTGCTGGCCTTTGCAGCCGTCCCGATCGCGGCGGCGCTCTTCGTTTACTGGCCGATCCGGATCGCCGTCTACGGCTGGGATCTCTTCCGTACGGGAGGCGCCGACAGCCACGGCGGCGGGCCGCTGGTCGCCTGGATTTTCTACGGCTTCGTCATCTGGTCGCTAGGGCTGCTGCTCGTCGGGGTCCGGACCGTGCACGGCTGGACCTGGGCCCGTTCAGTGGCGGGCGTCGCGTTCGCGTCGCTGATCGCCGTGGGACTGGCCGTTGCGCTGACCCTGCTCTACGCGCTCGGCTGAGGCGCCGCTTGCGGTGCCTCCCTCTGGACGCTCGGACGAAAACGCGTCTGAAAAAAGCTCCAGCTCATCTTCCGGCATCGCGTATGTGTGCTCGGGGGCGGGATAGATGCCGGTGCGGACTTCCTCGGCGTAGGTCGTGAGCGCTCCGCGGATCTCCTCGGCGAGGTTTGCGTAACGCTTGACGAACCGCGGTGCGCGTCCCTCGGTGAGCCCGAGCAGGTCGTGATAGACGAGCACCTGCCCGTCGCACGCAGCTCCCGCGCCGATCCCGATCGTCGGAGCCGTGAGCGACTCGGTGATGCGCGCGGCGACGGGGACGGGCACGGCCTCGAGCACGATCGCGAAGCAGCCGGCCGCCTCCAGCGCCAGTGCGTCGGCCAGCAGTTGGCGAGCCTTCGCGGCCGTCCGACCCTGTGTCTTGAAGCCGCCGAGAATCGTCTCCGACTGCGGGGTCAGGCCGACGTGTCCCATCACGGGGATGCCGGCGGAAACGATCGCGCGCACACGGGACAGCGAGGGCCCGGCGCCCTCGAGCTTGACCACGTCGGCGGCGGCCTCCTTGACGAACCTGATCGCGTTGCGCAGGGCGTCCTCGTCGGAGACGTGGTAGCTCCCGAAAGGCATGTCGCCGACGACCAGCGGTCGCTCGACCGCGCCGGACACGGAGCGCGTCAGGAAAAGCATCTCGTCCATCGTCACCGGCACGGTGCCGTCGTGACCGAGCACGACCATTCCGGCTGTGTCCCCGACGAGCAGGATGTCTATCCCCGCCTGTTCGGCCAGTCGCGCGCCCGGCGCGTCGTACGCGGTGACCATGACGACCTTCTCGCCGCGATGCTTCATGTCGGCGAGCTGCGTCAGCGTCAGCTTCCCCGGTTTCACGTCAGTTCTCCTTCCAGGACGATGTTGTCGATGAGTCGCGTCGAGCCGACGCGAGCGGCGGCTGTGAGCACGGTCACGTCACCGAGGTTGAGTACCTCCACGTAATCGGGCTCGAGCCCGTTGAACGCGCCACGTGCCGCGGTGACGGGGTCAGACCCTTGCTCATGCGCGGAACGGCCGGCTGCGAGAGCGCGTGGAAGCACAAGCGCCTGCCGCCGCTCCTCCTCCGACAGATAGGCGTTTCGGGAGGAAAGCGCCAGTCCGTCGGAGTCGCGGACGGTCGGCAGGACGCGCAGCTCGAGATCCACGTTGAGGTCGCGGATCATCCGACGCAAGACATTGGCCTGCTGGGCGTCCTTCTGGCCGAAGTAGGTGACCTGCGGCTGCACGATGTTGAAGAGCTTCAGGCACACCGTGGCGACACCTCGGAAGTGGTCCGGCCGCGCATTGCCTTCGGCTCCGGTGTCCCCGACGTCGATCCAAGTTGCATATCCCTCCGGATAGATCTCCTCGGCGGAAGGCGCGAACAGGATGTCGACTCCTGCCGCCTCTGCGAGTTCCGCGTCACGCGCCTCGTCCTTTGGGTAACGCGACAGATCCTCGCTCGCGCCGAACTGCGTCGGGTTGACGAACAGCGATATGACGACGACGTCGCACTCGTCACGCGCTGCGCGGAACAGTGCGAGATGTCCTTCGTGGAAAGCGCCCATGGTTGGCACGAGCCCGACGCGCCCATCGCCCGCAAGCGCCTGACGCACCTCACGGAGCTTCCGCAACGTCTTCACTTCGCCGTCGCTTCGGCCAGCACGTCGTACAGGGGCTCGAGCTCGGGCCTTGCCGCGCGGATGGCGCGCCGGTGCGCCGCCACCGTCTCCCAGTCGCCCCGCTCGATGGGCCCGGTCAGCTCGAAGCCGTTCTCGATCGTCCTGCGCATCAGCGGAACGAGTGCCTCCGGCGGCGCGCCTGCCGCGCGAAAGAGCTCGGACGCCACCGCGTGCAGTGTCACGAGATAGTTCGACGCGATCGCGGCGCCCGCGTGGTAGAGCGGACGCGCGGCGTCGGCGAGCTCGAACGGCTTGAGGCCAAGGGTCTCCGCCAACCAGAAACCGGCAACCCTGGCCTCCTCGGCTTCGGCCGTCACTGCGGCCCAGGCTCCGTCGAGCTGCTCGGGCCCCCGCGCGCGCGTGAACGTCTGCAGCGGGTGCATCGAGAAACGGCGGCGATGCGGATCGAGTGCCGACAGAGGCGTGGCTCCGGAGACGTGGGCGACCCAGGGCCCTTCCTCGAGGCCGCTTGCGACTTCGGCGATCGAACCGTCAGGCACGCACAGGAGGACGAGTTCGCCTTCGTCGTCCACGGTGAGCCC
>DASVEU010000166.1:0-19129 GCA_036380395.1 Gaiellaceae bacterium | reverse complement strand
ACATAGCCCCAGGAGGCGGGACCACGCGGATCCTGCTCTGGCACGGCTACCTGCTCGGTGGAACAGGGTCCAACGTCTACACGCGTTCCCTGGCGCGTGAATGGAGCCGCGCCGGCCACGACGTTCTCGTGATCTGTCAGGAGCCTCATCCCGAGCGTTACGACCTCGGAGGAGCGGAGGTGTTCCGTCCGAACATCGGCGGGTTGCTTCCCGTTTTCGTGCTCGATCGGTACGAGGGTGTGGAGGCGAAGCTGTTGCAGGATTTCACCATCGACGAAAGGGCACGCTACGTCGCGCTCAACGCGACCGCGTTGTGCGCGCAGATGCCGGCCGACCTGGTCTTCGCGAACCACGTGCTGCTCGGCGGCGCGGTCGGTTACGCGAGCGGACTGCCGTTTGCCGTCAAGGCGCACGGCTCAGAGCTCGAGTACTCGATGCGCGGCAACGAGGAGCTCGCTGCCTGGGGTCGCGAGTGCCTCGCACTTGCGGAGGCGGTCTTTGTCGGGTCGGCGCACATCCGGACTGTCCTGGAGGAGGTCGTCGGCCACGTCGACCGCGTGCACGAGGTGCCGCCGGGCGTCGACGTCGAGGAGTTTCGGCCCTCCCGCTCACGCGAGGAATCCCTCTCGCGGTTGCTGGAGGAAGCGCGAGCGGACGCGGACAACCCGGGGAACTCAGATGAGCGCCAACCGGACGAGGGCAACGCCACGCGCCTCGAGCAATTCTTCGACACAGACGAACCGACGGTCGTCTATTTCGGGAAGCTCCTGTACAACAAAGGCGTTCACCTCCTGTTCGAGGCGCTGAACAGCCTCGACGCACGCGCGCTGATCGTCGGGTTCGGCGACTACCGGCAGGAGCTGGAGTCGATTGCTCCGCCGGGGACGCTGTTCACCGGCCCACTCGAACACCGACACCTCGTGCACCTGCTCCCGCTCGCCGACGTCACCGTCGTCCCGTCGATCTTCCCGGAAGCCTTCGGCATGGTCGCCGCGGAGGCGGCTGCGGCCGGCTCCCCGCCGCTCGTGGCTCGCCACTCGGGGCTCGCGGAGATCGCGGAAGGCCTCGAAGCCGAGTATCCAGCTGAGTACAGGCACCTGGCGAGCTTCGCGAACGGTGACGCAGCCGACCTCGCAGCGAAGCTCGACGAGCTGCTCGCCCTGCCGCCGGCAGCACGCGCAGAGCTCGGCGCCGCCGCGCGGCGAGCTGCCGTCGAGCGCTGGAGCTGGACGAGTGTCGCCACACGGCTGCTGGAGCCGATCCGCGGCGGTTAGCCGCTATTGCTTCATTTACCCTTGTGAACATGGGTGACCAGCAACGACTCGCTCCCGAGGCGCAGATCGGTTTGGCGCGCGAGGCTTTCGAGAACGGCGACGACTTCACGATCGCAGTGGAGGAAGAATTCGCGCTGCTCGATCCGGATACGCTCGAATTGACGAGTCGCTTCGAGGAGCTCAAGGCCGGGGCGGCGGGGACGGAGCTCGACGAGCACCTCGTCGGCGAGCTGATCGCATCCGAGATCGAGGTCAAGACCGGCCGTTGCGAGAACTTCTCCGAAGCCGCGGAGCGCATGGCCGAGCGTCGCGCGCAGCTGGGGGAGCTCGCCGACCGATTCGGAGTCGGGCTAGCTTCGACCGGGACCCATCCGTGGAGCCGCTGGCAGGACCAGCGAATCATCGACACGCCGCACTACCGGCGGAACAACGAGCTGCTGCAGTACGTCGTCTGGCGCAACAACAGCTTCGGCATCCACGCCCACATCGGCATTCGCGGCGCCGATCGCGCGGTCGCCGTGTGCAATGCCTTCCGCAACGTCCTGCCGGAGCTCCTGGCGGTGTCCGCGAGCTCACCGTTCCTCGAGGATTGCGTCACGGGCCTCCACTCGGCGCGAACCGAGATCTTCACGAAGCTGTTTCCGCGCTGCGGCGTTCCGGACGCGTTCGACGATTGGACCGCGTACGAGGAGTACGTCCGCTTTCTCTTCGCGACCAGGTCGATCGACGAGCACACGCAGATCTGGTGGAGCGTGCGACCGCATCTGGCGTTTCCGACGGTCGAGGTTCGGATCTGCGACGCGCAACCCGATCTGGCGCAGGCGCAGTCGCTGGCGGCGCTGATCTACGCGCTGGCGACGCGCTTCGCACGCGCGCTCGACGAAGGAGAAGCGCTCCCCGACCTACCGCACCGACTCATCGAGGAGAACATGTGGCGCGCGATCCGGTACGGGCTGACGGACGGGATGATCGACTTCGACCGCGGCGAGGTCGTTCCGGCGAGGGCGAGGGTCGAGGCCCTGATCGAGTGGGTCCTTCCGGTCGCCGAGGAGATCGGCGCAGCTCCTTACCTCGCAGTTCCCGCGGCGAACGCCGCCGAGCGTCAGTACGAGCGCGTTGCGGAGCTCGGCTCGCATCGCGACGTTTTCGCGGAGCTGGTCCGCAGGCCACGGGAGCGGGTCGGTGGGTGAGGCGGTCGAGGGAGTAGGCGGCGTCTTCTTCCGCGCGAGCGATCCGGTCGCTCTGCGCGCCTGGTACGCCGAACACCTCGGCATCGCCATGGAGGATTACGGGACCACATTCACCTCGAAGGACGGCGACCAGACGGTCTGGGCACCCTTTCCGGCGGACACCAGGTATTTCGGCCCGGGTGGACAGCAGCTGATGGTCAACTTCCGCGTCCGCGATCTCGACGCCATGCTCGCGCAGCTCCGCGCGGCCGGTGTCGACGTCGAGGATCGGGTCGAGGAGATGGAGTACGGACGATTCGCCTGGGCGAGCGATGTTGAGGGAAACCGCTTCGAGCTGTGGGAGCCATCGTGACCGAGAGCGGGCCGCCCTCCGACGACGAGCTCCTGAAGCAACTCGAGGAGGAGCTCAAGACGCTCGAGGTGTCGGACGTCCTCGTCCAGACGCTCTACACCGTCTCGTCGCTCGGATACCGCCGGCTCTCCGAGGAGGGCCGCGACCTCGACCAGGCGCGGCTCGGCATCGAAGCCCTGCGCGCACTCCTGCCCGTGCTCGAGGGAGCAGCAGGCGCAGAGCTCGTGCGGGACTTCAAGCAGGTGACTGCGAACCTCCAGCTCGCGTACGCGGACGCCGCCAAGGGCGAGGGTTGAGAGCGAGGAAGAGCAGGCACGACCACGCCGTCCTGTTGAAGCGATGGCTATCGATGTCGCCGGAGTAATCCACTGCGGCTGTGGTCAGGTCCTCTGGGGGGAGGACGAGGAGCAGCTCCTCCAGGACGCCGACCTGCACGTTCGCAAGGCCCATCCCGAGCTCGTCGGGACACTGTCGCCACTCGAGCTCGCCCGCCCGGCGGTCACTGACGAAGCGGCCGTCTGAGGCTGAAACGGCGCTCCAGGGGGCGCCATGTGATAGAAAACCCGCCGCGCCGAGGTCACTCGGCGCGGACTTTGTGAGGGGGTACGAACGCTGATCGTCGGGAGCTTCTTCAACGACCATCCGGTGCTGTTTGCGCTGGTCTGTGCGGGCGTCGCCATCGCCTACGGCATCTGGCTGACCTTCTGGCTGCTGGGCCGCCCGGACGGCAACGAACGCATGCGGGAGATCGCCAAGGCGGTCCAGGAAGGGGCTGCCGCCTACTTGCGGCGGCAGTACACGACGATCGCCGCCGTCTCGATCGTGCCGTTCCTCCTACTCGGCTTCTACAACAAGCTCGGCTGGGGCACGGCGATCGGTTTCCTGGTCGGCGCCATCCTCTCCGCAGGCGCCGGGTTCATCGGCATGAACGTCGCGGTGCGCGCGAACGTGCGGACGGCCGAGGCGGCGCGGAGCGGGCTCAAGCCTGCTCTCAACGTCGCGTTCCGCGCGGGGTCGGTGACCGGAATGATGGTCGTCGGGCTCGCCCTGCTCGGCGTTGCCGGGTACTACTGGGCTCTGACCGGCTGGTTGGGCAACTCGGCGGACTCGGCGATCCACGATCTGATCGGCCTCGCCTTCGGCGGCTCCCTCATCTCGGTCTTCGCGCGGCTCGGCGGCGGCATCTACACGAAGGCCGCCGATGTCGGGGCCGACCTGGTGGGGAAGATCGAGGCAGGCATCCCGGAGGACGATCCGCGCAACCCGGCCGTGATCGCGGACAACGTCGGCGACAACGTCGGCGACTGCGCCGGCATGGCTGCGGATCTCTTCGAGACGTATGCCGTGACTGCGGTCGCCGTGATGCTGCTGGGCACGCAGTTCCCGTCGAGCGGGCTCGCTCTGTATCCACTCGCGCTCGGCGGCATCTCGATCCTCGCGTCTGTGATCGGCACGTTCTTCGCACGCGTCGGGCGCACGGGCAACATCATGAACGCGCTCTACAAGGCCGTGCTGGTCGCGACCGTGCTGTCGGCGATCGGCTTCATCCCGGTGACGATGGCCTACGACGGCGGCAAGTTCAGCTTCACCGACCTCTACTGCGCGTCGCTCGTCGGCCTCGTCGTGACGTTCTTGCTTGTCGCGATCACGGAGTACTACACGGGCACACGCTGGGGACCGGTGAAGTCCATCTCGTCGGCGTCCCAGACCGGCCACGCGACGAACATCATCGAGGGCCTCGCCGTCGGGATGAAAGCCACGGCACTGCCGGTGGTCGTGATCGCGGCCGGAATCCTCATCGCCCATCACTTCGCCGGGCTGTACGGGATCGGGATCGCGGTGATGGCCCAGCTCTCGATGACGGGCCTGATCGTCGCCCTCGACGCGTACGGACCGGTGACGGACAACGCGGGCGGCATCGCCGAGATGGCGAACCTGGACGAATCCGTCCGGGCGATCACCGATCCGCTCGACGCTGTCGGCAACACCACGAAGGCGGTGACGAAGGGCTACGCGATCGGCTCGGCTGCGCTCGCGGCGCTCGTGCTCTTCGACTCGTATACGACCGGACTCGCGGACGAAGGCCTGACGTCGACGTTCAGCCTCAGCGACGCCTGGGTGATCGCCGGTCTCTTCATCGGCGGACTGATGCCGTTCCTGTTCGCGTCGCTGGCCATGCAGGCAGTCGGGCGCGTCGGCGGAGAGGTCGTCACCGAGGTGCGACGTCAGTTCCGTGAGAACCCCGGAATCATGGAGGGGACGAGTCGACCGGAATACGGGCGTGCGATCGACATCGTCACCAGCTCGGCGATCAAGGCGATGCTCTTGCCCGCGTTGATCCCGATCCTCTTCCCGATCATCGTCGGGATCATCAACGCGCGCATGCTCGGCGGGCTGTTGATCGGAACGATCGTGACGGGGCTGTTCCTCGCGATCGCGATGACGTCCGGCGGCGGCGCGTGGGACAACGCGAAGAAGCTGATCGAGGACGGAGCCTTCGGTGGCAAGGGATCCGAGGCTCATGCTGCGTCGGTCACCGGCGACACGGTCGGCGATCCGTACAAGGACACGGCGGGACCCGCGATCAACCCGATGATCAAGATCGCCAACATCGTCGCCATCCTGATCATCCCGCTGATCGTCTCGATTCACGGCTAGTGCCCCTGCCAGTGATGCTGGCGAGTTTCTGCGTCGCGAGCACCAAGCCAGAGGCCGCACTCGACCGCAGCAAGGCTGGTCTGCCTTGCTAAGGGCGAGGGTGGACTCTGGCGCTGCGTGATCGCGGGGCAGAAGCCGTCGTGCATTGCTGGTAGGGGCACTGAGCGACAAAGGGACACGTCCCGGTGCCAGGCACGGGGACGAGACTGTGACGTAGCGGTGACGAGACACGGTCCCGGCCGGGGCGTCGCGGAGGGCTGTAGCCTCCGCCGGTGAGCGCGACCCCGACACCGCGGCGGAGCCGGCGGCGGCGCCAGCAGACGCTCGAGCGGGTCCTCGGGACTCCGGCGCTGTTCGCCACGGCCTACGGCAACGTCGGCTCCTCGATCTACTACGCGCTCGGGCTCGTTGCCGGGATCGCGCTCGGGCTGACGCCGCTGGTCTTCGTCATCAGCGGGCTCATCTTTGCCGCCACGGCCGCGACATATGCAGAGGGCACCGTTCGCTTTCCCGAGGCGGGCGGTTCCTCGAGCTTCGCCCGTCACGCCTTCAACGAGCTGGTCTCCTTCGGTGCCGCGTGGGCGCAGATGCTCAACTACATCATCACGATCGCCATCTCGGCGTTCTTCGTCCCGCACTACCTCTCGATCTTCTGGAGCCCGCTGCGGTCGAACCCCTGGGACATCGTCGGCGGCGCCATCGTGGTCGTCCTGCTCGTCCTGCTGAACATCGTCGGGATCAGGGAGGCCGCCCGCCTGAACATCCTTCTCGCCGTCCTCGACTTCGGCACCCAGTTACTGCTCGTCGTCGTTGGCTTCGTGCTGATCTTCGATCACCACGTGGTCTTCAACACCAACCTCCACTGGGGTGTGGCACCCACGTGGGGGCAGTTCTTCCTCGCCATTCCCATCGCGATGATCGCGTACACGGGGATCGAGACCGTCTCGAATCTTGCGGAGGAGGCACGCGACCCGCCGCGCGACATCCCGCGCTCGATCACGTGGGTCGCCGGCGCCGTATTCGCGATCTACTTCACGCTGCCGCTGATCGCCCTGTCAGGGCTGCCGGTGGAGAAGACCGCACACGGGTACCAGACGCTGCTCGGCGTCGGCCCGGACCAGGGCGGCTTCAAAAACGATCCGGTGCTCGGCCTCGTCGAGCACCTGGGCCTGCACGGTCAGGTCCTGCAGGCCTCGAAGATCTACGTCGGGATCCTCGCCGCGACGATCCTTTTGATCGCGACCAACGCCGGTGTGATCGGGGCGTCGCGCATCACGTACGCCATGGCGTCCTACAGGCAGCTGCCCGAGGTCTTCCGCCGGCTGCATCCGAAGTTCAAGACTCCCTGGTTGTCGTTGTTGGTCTTCGCCGGTCTGCTCTCCATCGTTGTGCTCCTGCCCGGCCGGACGGATTTCCTCGGCAACATGTACGCGTTCGGCGCAATGCTGTCGTTCACGATCGCGCACGTGTCCGTGATCGCGCTGCGTATGAGTACCAGGGACGATCCGGAGGCGTTCAAGGTCCGCCCGAGCCTGCGGATCCGGGGCGTCGACTGGCCGCTCTTCGCGATCTTCGGCGGGCTCGGCACCGGGATCGCCTGGCTCGTCGTCGTCATCCAGAAGCCCGGCCCGCGTTGGGCCGGGCTGGGGTGGCTCCTGATCGGGCTCATCGGCTACGTCGTGTACCGCCGCAGGGTGCTGCACGAGCCACTCACGGCGACCCTCCATGCTCCGATGATCATCGGTCCTGCGATCGCGCTCGAGTACAGGAACATCCTCGTGCCGGTAAAGCCGGGTCGGGCCTCGGAGGAAGCGATCGACCTCGCCTGCCGCCTGGCCGCTGACCGCGGCGCCTCCATCGCCGCTCTCAGCGTCGTCGTCGTGCCGCTCGACCAGCCGTTGGACACGCGGCTCGAGGACGAGGAGCGCATGGCCGACGAGGCTCTCGACATCGCGGCGGCGATCGCAGAGCTCTACGGAGTGAAGTTCACCGAGCGGCTCGTCAGGGCCCGTCACGCCGGGCGAGCGATCGTCGACGAGGCGACGCGCCGCCAGAGTGAGATCATCGTCATGGGCGCTCCGCGCGGGGGGAGAGGGCGTGGTGTCTTCAGCGAAACCGTCGATTTCGTGCTGAAGCACGCGCCCAGCAGGGTGATGGTCGTCGCAGGGAGGATAGCGGCGTGAACGCCGCCTATCGCTCGCTCGTGATGATCTTCGCGTTCCTCTTCATGGGCATCGGGATCGCGCTCGTCGCCGTCACGGCGGTCAACGGCGGCGGGGCATTCGGGTACGTGCTGGGCGCACTGTTCTTCGCCCTCGGCGTCGGCCGCCTCTACCTGCTCCGCAGGCGGCGCTAACCTCAAATCCATGGCCCGAAAGCTGCCCCGGCTACAGCGGGTTCTCGATGCTCCGGCGCTCTTCTCGATCGCCTACGGCGAGATCGCCTCGTCGATCTACTTCGCGCTCGGCATCATCGCGCTGCACGCACTCGGCTTCACGCCGCTCGTGCTGCTTGCCACCGGCCTGCTCTTCCTGATCGTATCCCTCTCCTACGCGGAGGGAACCGCGGCGATTCGTGAGACCGGCGGCGCGGCGACGTTCGTTCGCATCGCGTTCAATGACTTCTGGGGCTTCGTCACCGGCTGGGTGCTCTTCCTGGACTACCTGATCGTCATCGCGCTCTCGGCCCTCTTCCTGCCCCACTACGTGGCGGGCGCTTTCTTCACCAAGGTGCACCGCCCCTGGGATGTCGTTGCCGGCTGCGGGGTGATCGCGGGGGTCGCAGCGATCAGGCTCGTGCACCGCACACGCCTGCACCGGTGGGCCCTGATCGTCGCGCTCGTCGATCTCGCAACCCAGCTTCTGATCGTGGCGCTGGGCATGGCACTGCTGTTCTCGCCGCACGCGCTCACCGCCGGGACGTCGCTGGGCACGTCGCCCACGTGGCACTCGATCGCGTTCGCGATCCCGCTCGCGATGCTCGCTTACACCGGGCTCGAGACCGTCGCGAACCTCGCCGAGGAGACACGCCGCCCCGGCCGCGACCTGCCGCGGAGCCTCTTCGGCGCCATCGGCCTGGTCGTCGTCCTCTACGTCGTGATCGCGGTCGTCGGCCTCTCCGCATTTCCGCCGAAGCACGGGACGCTGCTCGGCAGCAACTGGATCCGCGCGCCGCTCGTCGGAATCGTCACTCAGATCCGCGAGCACGTGCCGAACGTGATCGGTGCGCCGCTACAGGTCTTCGTGGGGCTGTCGGGGGCGCTGATCCTCCTCACCGCCGCGACCACCTCCATCTCCGGTTTCGGTCGCCTGGCCTATTCGCTGGGGGAGCACGGCCAGTTGCCGCGCCGGTTCGGAATGCTCAGGCCCCGCACGCTCGTCGCGCCGGAGTCGATTCTCGCTGCGGCTTTGATCTCGATTGCGCTGCTCGTCGGAACAGCAGCGCTCGCGCATCCCGTGCTCTTCCTCGCGAGCCTCTTCAGCTTCGGCGTGCTCCTCGCGTTCACCGCCGCACAGCTCGCCGTCATCAAACTGCGCTTCAGCGAGCCGAACCGCAGGCGTCCCTATCGCGTGCCGTTCACGGTCGGCCGCGTGCCCGTGCCGTCGGTCGTCGGGGCCTTGCTCACGTTCACGGTCTGGCTGATCGCCATCGCCACGCACCAGGGCGCGCGCCTCGCCGGACCGGCCTGGCTCGGCGTCGGCCTCGTCGTGTACATCGTCGTCCGCAGGTCGCGCGGAGAGGGCCTGCTGGAGCGGGTCGTGTCGGCGGACGAGCATCGCGGCCTCGCCGAGGCAGAGTTCTCGCGCATCCTCGTTCCGATGAAGTTGGGCGACATCGGCGAAGAGATGATTGCCACCGCGGTGAAGCTCGCCCAGGAGCGAGGGGTGTCGGTGGAGGCTCTCCACGTGATCCGCGTTCCGATGGAGCTTCCTCTCGACGCCGAGCTGCTCGAAGAGGAAGGGCGGGCCGAAGCCTCGCTCGCCGAGGCGAAGGCGCTCGGGGCAGACCACGGCGTCCAGGTGGTCGGGAAAACCGTCCGGGCCCGGTCGATCGGACAGGCGATCGTCCAGGAGGCAGAGGACTCAGGCGCCGACCTGATCGTGCTCGGGTCCGCGCCCCGCTGGCGCAGGCAGTCCCGGTTCTTCTCGCCAACCGTCGACTACGTCCTCAAGAAGGCTCCGAACGAGGTCCTGATCGTCGCGTTCCCGCAAGGAGCGCTCGAAGGGGACGGTTCGCCGAGTCCACAGGGCGGGCGTTGAACGGCCGCACGGGCAAAGCCCGCGCGGCCTCTAAACGGCATCGCAAGCGACGCCGTCAAGGAGCGCTCGAAGGGGACGGTTCGCCGAGTCCACAGGGCGGCCGTTGAACGGCATCGCAAGCGACGCCGTCGGGAGCTCTCGAAAGGGACGGCGAGCAGCCTCGGGGTTGACCGCCGAGCTACGCTGAGTACGTGAAGCTCATCGTTATCGGCTGCGGCCGGGTGGGCTCGACGATCGCAAAGCGGTTCGCCGCCGAAGGGTGGGACGTGACCGCGGTAGACGAGAACGAGTCAGCCCTCAGCCGCCTTGGAGAAAATTGGACCGGGGGGTTCGTCCGGGGCCACGGCATGGACAACGCCGTCCTGCGCGAGGCTGGGATCGAGGACGCCGACGCCGTCGTCGTCTCGACCGACGGCGACAATACGAACCTCGTGATCGGCCAGGTCGCCCAGAAGAGGTTCGGCATCGAGTGCACGGTCGTCCGGATCCTGGATCCGGCCCGCGCGGACTTCTACCGCGAGCGAGGCTTGCGCACGATTTCCCCGACGTCCGTCGCCATCGAAGCGCTCAGCGACGCGGTGCGCTCATGCGAGATCCCACAGAAGCAGGAGGTAGGTGTCTAGATGTACGTGTTGATTGCAGGGGGCGGGAAGGCCGGCGCCAACGTCATGCGCACGCTGCTGCGCAACCGCCACGAGGCGACGATCATCGAGCAGGACCGCAACCGCTTCGAGCGGCTGGAGTCGGAGTTCGAGCATCAGGCCATGCAAGGAGATGCGACCGAGCTCTTCGTCCTCGAGAAGGCCGGAGTGAAGAGACCGCCCGATCTCGTCCTCGCCTTGACCGGCGACGACGAGGACAACATGGTGATCACGCAGATCGCCAAGGAGAAGTACGGGGTGCCGAAGGTGATCGCGCGCGTCAACGATCCGCGCAACCAGCCGCACTTCGACCTGCTCGGTATCTCGCCCACCGTCTGCGCGACCTCCAGCATCCTCGGCCTCGTCGAGCACGAGGTTCCGGAGCACGATCTCGTGCATCTGCTCGAGCTCCGCAAGGAGAATCTCGAGATCGTCGAGGTGCAGATCGACAAGTCCTCTCCGTGCGCGGGCACGACCGTCGAGAAGCTGCGGCTGCCCGAGGGCGCGCGGCTGATCTCCGTCATGCGCGACGGCAAGGCCGAGATCGCGGTCGGCAAGACCGAGCTCAAGCCGGGGGATCAGGTGCTCGCCGTGCTCCAGCCCGGCAAGGAAGACGAGCTCCGCCAGATCTTGCTTAAGAAGTAGATAAGTCCTTCGTTAAGAAGCGATCCGCCGCGGCTGTTCGCGGGTAGTTTGGGGCGAGTGCTCGCTCCTCTCCTCGCAGCCGCGGCCCTCGTCTCGCCCGCGACGCAGGAGGCCCGGCAGGAGCTGTCGGTCCGCCCGTTTGCGCGCGGCCTCTCTGCGGTCACGGCGATCGCTTCGAACAAGGCGGAGCCGCGCCGCCTCTACGTGGTCGAGCAGGTCGGCAGGATCCGCTACTTCGTCAACGGCAAGCTGGCCGGCACGTTCCTCGACATCCGTGACCGCGTGGTCAGCGGTGGCGAGCAGGGTCTGCTGTCGGTGGCGTTTCATCCTCGGTACGCGCGCAACCACCGTTTCTACGTGAACTACACCGACAAGAGTGGCAATACGCGCGTCGTGGAGTTCCGCTCGCGCAATGGACGCGGGATCAAGTCGACCGCGCGCCAGCTGTTGTTCGTCCGCCAGCCCTTCGCGAATCACAACGGCGGCGAGCTCCAGTTCGATTCCAGCGGGCGGCTCTACGTCGGCATGGGTGACGGAGGGTCCGGTGGCGACCCGGGCAATCGCGCCCAGA
Organism: Gaiellaceae bacterium; assembly: GCA_036380395.1. Lineage (GTDB taxonomy): Bacteria > Actinomycetota > Thermoleophilia > Gaiellales > Gaiellaceae > 3-1-20CM-4-69-9. Next base: position 7,539 of record DASVEU010000166.1, on the reverse strand, counting down.
ACATGAACGAGCGGCTCGGCAAGCTGCTGCGGATCGACCCGCTCGTCCGCGGCGCAAAGTGGGAGGTCGTCGGGCTCGGCCTGCGCAATCCCTGGCGCTTCTCGTTCGACCGTGCGAACGGCGATCTCTACATCGGTGACGTCGGCCAGGGCAACTGGGAAGAGATCGACTACCGACCGCGGGCATCGATCTCGACGCTTGCCAACTACGGCTGGAAGGTCTTCGAGGGGCGCGCCCGCTTTTCGAACTCCGCTCTCGGCACAGGCCAGCTAGTGACGCCCGTGTACGTGTACAGCCATGCGGAAAGCAACTGCTCGGTTACGGGCGGCTACGTGTATCGCGGTCGAGCCGTGGCCGCGGCAGTCGGCCGCTACTTCTTCGGCGACTACTGCTCCGGAATCGTCTGGAGCCTGCGCATACAGAACGGCAGCGCAGCCGATGTTCGTCGCGAGCCGTTTCACGTCTCCAACCTGACGACGTTCGGCGAGGACGCTGCCGGCGAGCTCTATTTCGGCACCGCAGACGGGGAAATCTTCACCCTGGCCGGCTAGCCCGTTCGGCGCCGGCGAACCGTCGGCGCCTGCTGGCCGAGCGCCGCATAGGCCAGCGTCTGCAGAGACTCGTTGAGCGTCGACAGCTCGCGTGCGATCCGGAGCAGCTGATCGTTGGAGTCGAGCCGCTTGTTGAGCGTCTGCATCTCGTTGCAGAGGCGGTCCAGCCGCTCGAGGAGAGCATCGAGCTGGCGGTCGCCGACGTCTGGGCGCTCCATCGGGGTCATGTTACGGCGAGCAGCTCGTCCCGGGTGTCGATCACCCGCGCGTCGTCGCCAAGAGCCGCCAGGATCCGCTTCTGCGCACCGGGGCCGCTCTCCAGCACCTCGATATGACGCTCGGCGCCAAGATGCGACAGGGCGACTCGGGCCAGCTCGGCAGGCGCGTCCGTGAAGACGCCGATGCGCGTGCCGCTTGCGCGCAGCTGCCGCAGCGTGCGGCTGACGTCGGCGTCGCGCCGGAAGTAGACAGGTGCGCGTTCCTCCGCGAAGCGCTCCAGCAGCTCGCGCCAATTTGGCAGCTCCTGATCCAACGCGTCGCCGTCGACCCGGTAGCGGCGGCGCGCATCGTCGAGCCAGTCGCGCCAGAGCGGCTCCATGTCACCGAGCGCCGAGAGGCTGATCGCTACCGCATTCATCGTTCGCGCAACCGCAGCCAGACGAGCATCCCAACCGCGACCCCGACGGCGTCGATTGCGACGTCGACGGGCGATGCGTGACGGCCGCGGATGAAGTGCTGGTGCAGCTCGTCGGTGGCCGCGTACGCAATGCCGGCCGCGAGTGCGAGCGCTTCTCGGTTGAGCGCGCGGTACAGCAACCCGCCGAGGACGGCGTACTCCGTGATGTGCGCACCCTTGCGGAGGATCGTGTCCCACGTTCCAAGCCCGGTCGAGAGGTGAGGGATCGAGGAGAACGCGAAGATGACGCCCGCCCAGACGAGAACGGGAACCCAGACCGTGAGGAGTCGCGATCTAGGCATGGGCGCCCGATGCTAGTCTCCGGCCACAAGCCGGCGAGCGGCAAGGGAATCCGGTGCAAGTCCGGAACGGTCCCGCCGCTGTAAGGGGAGACGCTCCCGCGCCACATGCCACTGGCCCCACGGGGCTGGGAAGGCGGCGAGGGAGGGAGCCCCGAGTCAGAAGACCTCCGCCGCCGGCTAAGTCGAACCCCTCGCGGAAGGGAGGATTCGTGTCTCACCGACTCATCGTGGTCGTGGCGGCTCTCGTCGCTGCGCTGCTCGTCGTGCCGGCAGCTCTCGCGGTCAAGGTGCACGTCCGGGTGGAAGGAAAGGAGCGAACGATCTTCGGGGCGACCGCTCCGACGATCGACGTCACCTCGCCGCGCGCGAATGCGTTGCCCGAGAACGCGCTGGACGCACTCGAAACGGCGAGCGTTTTCGGGGAGTTCTATTACCACGTCACGCAGAGCAGCTTCGGCCCTTACGTGGACCAGGTCGGCCGTTATCCCGCTGTCGGTCAGACGGGATGGGTATTCAAGGTGAACGGCGCGTCGCCTCCGGTCGGAGCGGACCAGGTGCGCTTGCAGCAAGGAGACGTCGTCCTCTGGTACTGGGCCCAGTTCGGCGTTGCCGGCGGTCCGAAGACGCTCGTTCTTTCTCGGGTCGGCAAGTCACCGTGCTACCGGGTCCAGGCCCAGGACGACAACGGCGCGCTGACCGCAGCGATCGGCGCTGTTCTTCATGTGGGCAAGCGCACCGTCAAGACCCAGGGGGCCAGCCAGACCGCCCTCGGGTGCGTCGGCCCGCATCGAGGCTTGCTCGTGCGCGCGACGCTCGGCGGAGCCGTCCGCTCGAATGCGCTGCCGTGAGACGTCTTGTCCTTCTCCTCGCCGTCGCGGTCCTCGCAGGCTGCGGCGGAGGGGAGAGTGGGCAGGCGACCCTCTGGATCACACGTGACCAGGGCGCGCACGTGATGCTCGCGCAGAAGGTGCCGGCGGGACTGACCGCAATGCAAGCTCTGGATCGCAGCGCGGACATCAAGACCCGTTATTCGGGGCGTTACGTCCAGGCGATCAACGGGATCGAGGGCTCGATCGACGCTCGACGCGATTGGTTCTACTTCATCAACGGCTACGAGGCCGACCGCAGCGCCGCCGAGTACCGGCTCCACGACGGGGACGTCGAGTGGTGGGACTTTCGCTCGTGGGCGACAAGAATGCGCGAGCCCGTGGTGGTCGGAGCGTTTCCGGAACCGTTCCTTCACGGCTACGGAGGCAGTCGGCGGCCCGCCCTGGTGTTGTTCTCGCTCGAGGTACAACGTTCCGCCGCCCAACGACTGGCAAAGCTCATCGGCGGTCGAGCAACGAAGGGCCTGAACCCGGGCCCGACGAAGAACATGAACCTGCTCGTGCTCCGGTCCCCAGGACCGAAGCCTGTGCTGCACGCCGGCGGCGGCAACGCTCCCGGAGATCCCGTCGTGTTCACCTTCAGCGGCGACCCGGAGCTGCTGCTCCGCAGAGTCCCGTTCGGCCGGTTTCGCTTCCAGGTGGGCCCGTGAAGCCCGGCGCCGCAGTTGCTTTGCTCGCCGCGCTCGCGGCGGCAGCATTGCTCGCTCAGCACCTCGCCGCGGTGGCAGTAGTCGCTCTCGTGCTGTTCGCCGTCTGTCTGCGGGCACCCGCAGAGCGGAGGCGCTTGTATCTGTTCGGGACACTCGTCTCGGCCGGCGCACTCTTCTTGCTGACCCCGTTTATCGAGACGATCGGATCGCATCCGATCTGGACCGGCCCGATCGTGCCGGTGCTCGGTCAGCTCGACATCACGCACGAAGAGCTCACCAGCGCGGGGCTGAACGCTCTTCGTCTGGCCGCCGTCGGACTCGCGTTCGCGGCATACGCGCTCTTGTTGGATCACGACGCGCTTCTGCAAGCGGTTCGGTTTGCTCGCCCCGCCGCTCTCGCAACGAGGTTGATGCCCACGCTGGAGCGTGACGCGGCGGGTTTCGTCGAGGCGTTGCGCGGGCGGGGCGTCGAGGTGAACGGCGTCCGTGGGCGCGCTGTGTTGCTGTCCCCGCTGCTCGCCAGCGCGCTCGAGCGCGGCCTCAACCTCGCGGAAGCCATGGAGGCGCGGGGATACGGGAGGACCGGGCGAACGAGCATCCCGCGACCTTGCTGGCGCGCACGAGACAGCGTCGTCGTCGCCCTGGCCGCGGCGATCGTGACTGCGGGAGTGCTGTGGCTCTAGCGCGCGCCGATCGACTCACGTTCACCTACCCCGACGCCGGCACGCCGGCCCTCCGTGATGTCTCACTGGAGATCGAACCGGGAGAGGTCGTCGCCGTCCTCGGTCCGTCCGGTTCGGGCAAGTCGACGTTGCTGCGCGCATTCGCAGGGCTCGTTCCGCACTTTCACGGCGGGCGCTTCGAAGGCCGCGTCGAGATCGCCGGCCTCGACACGAGGTCCGCGCGCCCGGCCGAGCTCGCCGGGACGGTCGCCAGTGTGTTCCAGGACCCGGAGGAGCAGATCGTCCTTTCGCGCGTCATTCCCGAGGTTGCCTTCGGGCTCGAGAATATTGGTACCCCTCCGGCGGACATCCTCCGTCGCGCGCACGAGGCGCTCGCTTCGGTCGGCTCCGAGCACCTCGCTGATCGCGCCGTTGCCGAGCTCTCGGGAGGAGAGCTGCAACGTGTCTGCCTCGCCTCTGCCGTCGCGCTGCGGCCGAAGCTGCTCTTGCTCGACGAGCCGACTTCCCAGCTCGATCCCGGTGGCGCCGACGCGTTCCTCGAGTATGTCGTCGGGCTCGGTATCGCCGTGCTGATCTCCGATCACCGTCCCCGGCGGGTTCTCGAGCATGCGGATCGCGTCCTCTTCCTCGATGCGGGGAGAGTGCTTCTTGACGCCGCGGTGCCCGCCGCAGAGGACTGGCTGGGACACAACCGGCCGGTCTGGCTCGGAGCGTCGGGCAACGGACGCGTCCCGACGCAAGGCGAGCCGCTGTGCCGTCTCGAGGGCGTTCAGTTCGCCTACCGCGGGGGTCTTCCCGTCGTCGACGGTGTCGACCTCGAGTTGCGTCGCGGCGAGATCGTGGCGCTGGGAGGTGCGAACGGCACGGGCAAGACGACGATCGCGAAGCTCGCGGCGGGCCTGCTGGCACCCGACGCAGGCACGGCCGAGCTCCGAGGCCGCGCGGCGATGCTCCTCCAGGATCCGAGCCGGTACTGCATCCGTGAGCGCGCGGACGAGGAGGTCGCGGTCGGTGTGCGAGGGGACCGTCGCCGTGCGCTCGCTGCGCTTGCGGAACTCGGCCTCTCGGGAATGGCGAGCCGTCATCCGCGCGATCTCTCGACCGGGGAGCGCGAGCGGCTCGCCCTCGCCTCGGTGCTCGTGACCGACCCAGACGTCCTCGTGCTGGACGAGCCGACCCGCGGTGTCGATCCCCAGCGCAAGGCGGCGCTGGCCGAATTGCTGCACGACGGCTCCGAGCGCCGTGCAACACTCGTCGTCACGCACGACGAAGAGTTCGTGCGCATCGTGGCCGACCGGTCGATCACACTCGGGCGGGAGTCACTCCTTGTCTAGAGCCGCGCTCTTCGTCGCGGGTACCGCCGCCTTCGCCGCTGCGGTGTGGGCAGCCGTCGACCGCTCACATGACGGCCTGTCGCTGCTGCTGGTCGCGTTCGCGTTGCTTGCAGCCGGCGTCGCCTGGCGCGAACGTGGGCCGGACTCTGCCAAGGAGCTGGCATTGATCGCGACGCTGGGCGCGGCCGCCGCCGCCGGGCGCGTCCTCTTTGCAGCCATTCCGGGCGTGCAGCCGGTGACGGTGATGACCGTGGCGGCGGGCGCCGCGTTAGGAGCACGTAGCGGCTTCGCGGTCGGGGCCTTGGCGGCGTTCGTCTCGAATTTCTTCCTCGGCCAGGGCACGTGGACACCGTGGCAGATGCTCGGCTGGGGAGCTTGCGGCGTAGCCGGAGCGCTGGCGCCGAGGCTTCTGCGACGCCGGGTCGCACTTGCGGCGTTCTGCTTCGTCCTCGGCCTGGCGTTCAGCGCGTTCATGGACGTCTGGAACTGGCTCGCGTTCTACGACGAGCACACCTGGCAGACGTTCGCCGCCGTGCACGCGCGCGGCCTCCCGTTCGACCTCGCCCATGCGATCGGAAACGTCGTCATCGCGCTTGCCGCCGGGCCGGAGTTACGCCGGCTGCTCGATCGGTACGGGAAACGTCTGCACACCGAGGTCGTGTGGGTCTAACCGCCCTCCTGACCAGTGCGATGCTTGCGGTCACACCTGCGTCGTACGTGGCTTCGCATCAACAGGCCGACGGAGGCTTCGCCGAGCCCGGTTCGCGTTCGGCACCGGGCCTCACGGCGTGGGCGATGCTGGGTCTTCGGTCGACAAGACGGTCAACCGGGGCGGCCTATGACTATCTCGTCGCGAACGAGGGCGAGTTGCGGTCGGCGACGGACATCGAGCTCGCGCTGATCGCCGAAGCTGCGACAGGACGCATCTCGGACACTCTGTACGCCCGCTTCACTGCGCTCGGGCGGCCGGACGGCCGCATCGGGCCCGCGATCAACTCGACCGCCTGGGGAATCCTCGCCTACGCACAGGTGGGGCGCCCGTTCAAGCCGCGCGTCTCCTACCTGCTTCGCCATCAGCATCGGTCGGGAGGATGGGGCTGGATCGCGGGAGCCGCACCGGATTCCAACGACACTGCGGCGGTCATCCAGGCGCTCCGTACGCAGGGTGTCCAAGGAAGGTCGATCGCGCGGGGAGTCGCGTTTCTCCGACGCCTGCAGAACGCCGACGGAGGCTTCGAGCTCACAGCGGGGAGGGGGTCGGATGCACAGTCGACGGCCTGGGCGATTCAGGCTTTCATCGCCGCGCGGGTGAAGGCTCCGGTCGGAGCGTTTCGCTATCTCGCCGCGCTGCGGGCCGGGAACGGCAGCTTTCGCTACTCGCGCAAATACGCAGCCACGCCGGTCTGGGTGACGTCGCAGGTGCTGCCCGCCCTGGCACGGAAACCTTTCCCGCTGCGCTAGCATCGCGAGCGGCGCTCTGCGCCGTCCTATGAGGGCCTAGGCGAGACACACACCCTTTTCCGTCCGCCTTCCGAGGAGGTCCTCTCTTGCAACGCTCGAGCGGCACTCTCGCCGCAGCCAACATCACGAAGCACCACGCAGCACAGCTCGTCCTGAGCGACGTCACGCTCGTCGTGCCGCCGCGCAGTCGCATCGGCCTCGTCGGACCGAACGGCGCAGGGAAGTCGACGCTCCTGCGCATCCTCGGCGGGCTCGAAGAGCCCGACGCCGGCACGGTGCGCCGCCTGCCCGCTGATCTCACTGTGGGCTACCTGCCTCAGGAGCGCGATGCCGATTCCGCCGAGCCGCTCGGGGCGTACCTCGCACGCCGCACGGGCGTCGAAGGGGCAGCGATCGAGATGGATCAGCTTGCGCGACGGCTCGGCGAAGAGCCGCAACTGGCCGAGCGTCACGCCGGGGCACTCGAGCGGTTTCTGTTGCTCGGCGGCGGCGATCTCGACGCCCGTGCGCGCACGGTGTGTGCGGAGGTGGGTCTGAATGCGCCTCTTGCTGCGCCGCTCGGCGCGCTCTCGGGAGGCGAGGCCGCCCGCGCCCAGCTGGCTGCCGTGCTGCTTGCGCGTTTCGACGTCTTTCTGCTCGACGAGCCGACGAACGATCTCGATTTTGCGGGGCTCGACCGCCTGGAGAGGTTCGTCCTGAATCTCGCGGGGTCGGTCGTCGTCGTGTCGCACGACCGCGACTTCCTCGACCGCATGGTCGGGCGCGTCGTGGAGCTCGACGAATGGACACATCGAGCAACCGAGTTCGCCGGAGGGTGGAGCGAGTACGAGCAGGCACGCGCCAATGCCTTGCGCCGCCAGGCGGAGGCTTACGGCGCCTACGAAGGCGAGAAGGCGCGCCTCGAGGTGCAGCTGCGCCGGATGCAGCAGTGGGAAGAGCGGGGGTACGGGCAGGGTCGCAAGAAGAAGAAGACCAAGGATGTGAAGAAGTCGATC
>DASVEU010000165.1:0-2548 GCA_036380395.1 Gaiellaceae bacterium | reverse complement strand
CGGGGAAGAAGCTAGCGGCTAACGTCGTTGTCGGTCAAAACAACCGGAGGTGAGGCATGGCAAAGCTCGAGGAGAAGCCCCGCAAGTTCCTGGACGAGAGTCCCAACGTCGGAGTCGCGACCACCCTGCGGGAGGACGGTTCGCCCCACTCGACGATCGTCTGGGTCGACGTCGAGGATGGGAAGGTCTCCTTCAATACCGCTCGGGGACGGGCGAAGTCGAAGCATCTCGAGCGCGACCCACGGGCCTCGTTGCTGATGGTCGATCCGAACAACGCGTGGCGATGGGTGGCGGTGAGCGGCCCGGCCGAGCTGACGGAAGAGGGGGCCGACGCCCAGATCGACAAGCTCGCGAAGAAGTACCTCGGTAAGGACGAATATCCGTGGCGGAACCCGGAAGAGACCAGGGTCAAGGTGCTGATCGAGCCCGAGAAGGTCGACGCCACAGGTTTCGACGAATAAAGGCGCTCCGTAAGATCGAAGCGTGAGCGTCGATGTAGCCGCCGCCAGAGAACGGCTTCGTGCCGAGAAGACCGTCCCGGGGCTTCTTGCGGAGACCGCCCGGGCCTATGTCGAACTGCTCGACGCGCCTGCCTGCACGATCTCCCGCGTGATCGGCGATCTGCTCGTCGACCTGATGCAGCATCAGAAGAGCGGCAAGCCGGACCGACTCGGGCACGGGTATCTGATCTCGGACTACCCACTCACGCGAGCGGTGATCGAGGAGCGGCGACCGCAGACGGTGTCGCAGGACGACCCCGACCCGGACGAGAACGAGCTGAAGCTGCTTCGAGAGCTCGGTTACGACGCGCTGCTCATGGTTGCGATCGAAGGCGGAGACGGCGTCTGGGGGCTCGTCGAGGTCTACGGCGAGAAGGGACGCCGCTTCACCGACGAGGAAGTCGAGCTCGCGCAGGACCTGGCGGTCGAAGTGGGGGAGATCCTCAAGCAGCTCGAGCGGCCCAAGTAGCCTCGTCGTGCGCGTGACGATCTGCGACGTGGGGCCGCGAGACGGCCTCCAGAACGAGCCGGAGACGCTCGCGCCGGTTGTCCGCGCAGAGCTCGTCGATCGGCTCGCGGCCGCAGGGCTGCCGCGCGTCGAGGCCGCGAGCTTCGTCCGCGCCGACGCCGTGCCGCAGATGGCGGGCGCCGAAGAGGTGGTCGCGGCGATCCACCGTCGCGAAGGGACCGAGTACTCCGGTCTGGCGTTGAACGAAAAAGGATACGAGCGCTTGGCCGCAGCCGGTCTCGACCGGGTCAACTTCACACTTGCAGCGACCGACAGCTTCAGCAGGCGGAACGCGAACCAATCCGTGGAGGAGGCGGCCGCGGCCGCAGCAGGCGTCATCAAGCGTGCCGCAGTGCCCGTGACGCTGACGATCAGCGTCGCTTTCGGTTGTCCTTTCGAAGGCCGCGTCGATCCAGGCGTGGTCGCTGAGCTGGCTGCGCGGTTCGGTGCCGCCGAAGTCGTGCTGGCGGACACCATCGGTGTCGCGACGCCGCGGCAAGTGCGCGACCTCGTCGAGCGGACTCACGCTCCCGGAGTGCACCTGCACAACACCCGCAACAGCGGCTACGCGAATGCCGTCGCCGCGCTCGAGGCCGGCGCGACGCTGTTCGACGCGTCCTGCGGCGGGCTCGGCGGCTGCCCGTATGCACCACGCGCAACCGGGAACATCGCGACGGAGGATCTCGTCTATCTACTGGAAGGCGACGGGATCGAGACGGGCGTCAATCTCGACGCGCTCATCGAGACTTCAGTGTGGCTGGAAAGCTTGCTCGGACGCCGGCTCGAAGGCCAGGTCTATCGCGCCGGTGCGTGGACGGGCACTGACTGATGCCGCTTGCGCTCCTCCAGGGTCTGATCGACCTGCTGACCGGATCGCTGTGGACGTACCCGCTGCTCTTCGGGATCTGCGCCGGCGACGCGCTGATTCCCGCGTTCCCCAGCGAGACGGCCCTGATCGTCTGCGGTATCCAGGCCGCTCGCGGCCAGCTTTCGCTCGAGTTGGTGATCGTCTGCGCCGCCGCGGGCGCGTTCACCGGGGACAACGCGTCCTATGCGGTCGGCCGCTGGCTCGGCCGGCCCGCCGTCAAGCGGTTCTTCATGGGTGAGGTCGCCCAGGGCAGGCTCGACTGGGCTCGGAACTTCCTCAAGGAACGAGGCAGCTACGTCCTGGTCGTCGCGCGGTTCATCCCGGGCGGTCGCACCGCGACGACCTTTACCGCGGGGCTGGTGCGCCTACGCTGGATGACGAGGTTCGCGCCGTACGTGTTCGTCGCCGCGATCCTCTGGGCGGTCTACGGGGGGCTGCTCGGCTATCTCGGCGGGCGCCTGTTCGAAGACCAGCCGATCTACGCGCTGCTGCTCGCATTGGGAATCGCGGCGCTGATCACCTTCGGCGTCGAGGCCTGGCGCCGCGTCCGCAAGTAGCTACGGTGCCTCAGTGAACCGTCTCGCCCAAGAGACGAGCCCGTACCTTCTGCAGCACGCCGACAATCCTGTCGATTGGTATCCGTGGGGGGAAGAGGCGCTCACGCGCGCGCGT
>DASVEU010000164.1:0-2338 GCA_036380395.1 Gaiellaceae bacterium | reverse complement strand
CTCTATCCGCAGCCGCGTGGGCGGCAGGACTCGGTGGAGGCCTATCCCGAGGCGCCGATCGTTCCGGGGTTGCCGCCTGGTCGGGACACGCCGCGGCGGCGAGAGGCGCCCGCGCGCGCTCGGTCACAGGCCTAGCGGGGGCGCGCGAGCGCGGCCTTTGCCGCGAGATGGCCGCACATCCCGTGGACGCCCCCACCGGGCGGGGTCGAGGCTGAGCAGAGGTAGAGCCACGGGAGGGGAGTGGAGTAGGGGATTCGTCGAGGCGCGGGACGCGCCAGCAGCTGTGGAAGCGTGTTCGCGCCTCCGGAGATGTCGCCGCCCACCAGGTTGCCGTTCTCACGCTCGAGGTCTCTTGTATTGCGTGACGCGCGCGCGAGAACACGGTCGCGAAAGCCCGGCGCGTGGCGTTCGATCTGAGCCTCGACGCGCTCGCTCATGTCGAACGTCGATCCATTCGGGACGTGACAGTACGCCCACGCCGTGTGCTTGCCGCTCGGCGCGCGCGTTTCGTCGAACAGGCTTTGTTGTGCGAGCAGGACGAAAGGCCGTTCGGCGTGCCTTCCTTCCCAGGCTGCGCGCTCCGAGTTCGCGATCTCGTCGAGCGTCCCGCCGAGATGAACGGTTCCCGCTTCTGCGACTTCGGGCGCACGCCACGGGATGGGCCCGTCCAGCGCGTAGTCGAGCTTGAACGCGCCTGGCCCGTAGCGCCAACGCTCGAGCCGACGGCGGTAACCGTCTGGCAGCACGTCGCCCGCGATCGCGAGCAGCTGTCTCGGTGTCACGTCGCACAGTACGACCTTGCCGCTCGGCAGCTCGCGGAGCGATGAGACACGGTTCCCGGTCTCGATCTCTCCGCCGAGCGATCGCAGCCGCGCGGCGAGTGCATCCGCGATCGCCTGCGAGCCGCCGCGTGGGAAGGGCCAGCCCGAGATGTGCGCAAGCATCAGCAGTACCAACCCGAAAGACGCGCTCGCCGGTTGCTCGAGTCGCAGTGACGAGTGTGCGGCCGCGCCCGCGAACAATGCGCGCGCCGCCTCGGTTTCGAAGCGCGCCTCTGCGAGGCGCTTCGCCGGACGCAACGCGGCAAGACCGAAGCGCGCGAGCGCGAGAGGATGGCGAGGAACGTGCGCGATCGGCTTCAGCACCTCGCCCTCGAGCTCGTCCCAGCCGGTGACGAGAGGTTCGAGCAGTCGTCGGTACACATCGCCGTCGCTGCCGAGGCTCGCTGCCGTGTCCGCGAGCGATCGCCGCGCGATTGCCGCGGTCCCGTCGTCGAGCGGGTGGGCGACCGCAGCGGGCGGCTCGATCAGGTCGAGCTCTAGCTCCAGCGAGCGGAAGAAGGGGGAGGCAACGGCCAACGGATGAATCGCCGAGCAGACGTCGTGGCGAAATCCCGGCAGTGTCAACTCGGCTGTGCGAGCCCCACCACCGACGGTCTCCTGCGCCTCGATGACGCGAACCGAGCGCCCCGCTTGGACGAGCGTGATCGCGGCAGCAAGGCCGTTCGGCCCTGCTCCGATTACGACCGCATCTAGCGTCTAGTTGCCGACTACTTGTACGAGCCAGCGCCGGTCGCGCTCGCGGTCGAGCTCGATGAAGAGCACCCGCTGCCAGGTGCCGAGGCAGAGCTCGCCCTCACGTACCGGCACGGATTCGCCCGCCGTGCCGAGCAGCATCGCCATGCAGTGGGAGTGCCCATTGCCGAAGTCCATGTCCTCCGGGCAGATGTTCTCGGTGCGTTTGTCCCAGTCGTCGTGCGCGTAGTAGGTCTCGCTCGGGACGAGGCGACGGAGCAGCTCGGAGAAGTCCTCGATGAAGCCGGTTTCGAACTCGTTGACCCGGACGCAGCACGTCGTGTGCGGGGAGTAGATGCACGCGATGCCCTCGGTGATGCCGCTCGCCTCGACCGCCTCGTTGACCTCGTCGGTGATGTCGCGGACGGCCAACCCGCCCGCGGTACGGAGCTCGGTCTCGCGCTGGTAGACCCTCACCGCCCCTATTCTGAGGATTCCGGCGGGCTACGCAAGTGGGAACCGTTTTTGCAGGGTTCTCCGGGCCTGGACGGGATGACGCTTCCATCCTTCGGCAGACGGTCCAACTCCCTCCGAGATGCGAGCCTCGGGTTGACCGGTGCCGGGGAAGGTGCTAACGATGGTCGTCTGCGGCGCCGCGAAGGTGCCTTGATTGTCTACGGATTGTGGACTGCGGCTCTGGCTGCGGCATGGCGTAAAGGGGAGGGCTCATGTTTGGATGGACAAGGATCTTCACGCTGGTGGCGGTCGCGGCGGCGGTTGCGATCGTGGCTGGTGGAGCGGGAGCCACGTCGACATCGGCGCTC
>DASVEU010000163.1:0-7387 GCA_036380395.1 Gaiellaceae bacterium | reverse complement strand
CTCGGCACGGTCGAGGAGGTGCAGACGCTCGCCGCCGCCGCGCACGAGCACGGCGCGCTCGTCGTCGTCGTCGCCGACCCGCTGACGCTCGGCGTGCTCGAGGCGCCCGGCAACCAGGGCGCGGACGTCTGCGTCGGCGAGGGCCAGTCGCTCGGCAACCGCCTGGACTACGGCGGTCCCTCCTTCGGCTTCTTCGCCGCGACGGAGAAGCACCTGCGCTCGATGCCCGGCCGGATCGCCGGCGAGACGACCGACGTCGACGGCCGCCGCGGCTTCGTGCTCACGCTGCAGACGCGCGAGCAGCACATCCGCCGCGAGCGCGCGACGTCGAACATCTGCACGTCACAGGCGCTCAACGCGCTCGCCGGCGTCGTCTACCTGAGCTGGCTCGGGCGGCGCGGGATCGTCGAGCTCGGCGAGCTCATGCTGCAGCGCACGCACTACGCGCGCGAGACGCTGTCGGCGCTGGACGGCGTGCGCAAGCTCCACGACCAGCCGGTCGTGCGCGAGTTCGCGCTGCGCCTCGACGTGGACGGGCTTGAGTCGGTGTCGAGCGTCGTCGAGCGCTGCGCGGCCGCCGGGGTCAACGCCGGCTACGCGCTCGGACGCTCCTACGAGGAGTATCCCGACGGACTGCTCGTGGCGATCACCGAGCAGCGTTCGCGCGCGGACATCGACCGATTCGCCGAGGTGCTCGGCAACGCCGTCGCGGCCGAGCGGGCGCCGCAGGCTGCCGGGGTGGCCCTATGAGCGCCATCTCCGTCGGCGGCGCCACGCCGCAGCAGCGCGAGCACGCGACCACGATCTTCGAGAAGGGCGCGCCCGGGCGCCGCGCCTTCTCGCCGCCGCCGCTCGACGTGCCCGAGGTCGACGGCCTGATCCCGGCGCACCTGCGCCGCGCCGCGCCGCCGAGGCTGCCCGAGGCCTCCGAGCCGGAGATCGTGCGTCACTACGTCAACCTCTCCAAGCGCAACTTCGATCTCGACTCGGGCTTCTACCCGCTCGGCTCGTGCACGATGAAGCACAACCCGCGCCTGCACGAGCGCGTCGCGGCGCTGCCGGGCCATTCCCGCCTGCACCCGCTGCAGGACCCGCGTCGCGCGCAGGGCGCGCTCGAGCTCATGTTCGAGCTGCAGCAGGCGCTGGGCGAGATCGCCGGCCTGCCCCACGTCTCGCTGCAGCCCTCGGCAGGCTCGCACGGCGAGCTGGCGGGCGTGCTGCTGACGCGCGCCTACCACGCCGACCGCGGCGAGGACCGACCGAAGGTGCTGACGCCCGACAGCGCCCACGGCACGAACCCCGCCACGGTGACGATGGCCGGCTACGAGGTCGTCAAGGTGGCGCTCGACGCCGACGGCGGAGTCGACGTCGACGACCTGCGCGCGAAGGCCGACGAGCACACCGCCTGCCTGATGCTCACGAACCCGAGCACGCTGGGGATCTTCGACCCGAACATCGAGCGGATCGCCGAGATCGTCCACGATGTCGGCGCGACGCTCTACTACGACGGCGCGAACCTCAACGCGATCATGGGCTACTCGCGGCCTGGCGACATGGGCTTCGACATCGTGCACTTCAACCTGCACAAGACGTTCACCCAGCCACACGGCGGTGGCGGCCCGGGGGCCGGCCCGATCGCCGTCAGCGAGCGTATCGAGCCCTTCCTCCCGCGCCCGCAGGTGGTCCGCCGACCCCCTGCGAACGGTGGCCCTCCGACGTTCGATCTCGACGACGACCGCCCGAAGTCGATCGGCAAGCTCCGCGGGTTCCAGGGCAACTACGGCGTCTTCGTGCGGACCTACGCCTACATCCGGTCGCTCGGCGCCGAGGGCCTGAAGGAGATCAGCGAGGTGGCGGTGCTCAACGCGAACTACGTCCTCGCACGGTTGCGCGGCGAGGTCGGCGAGCATCTGCCGCTGGCCTTCGGCGAGCGCTGCATGCACGAGTTCGTGCTGTCCGGCGCGCCGCTGAAGAAGCAGCTCGGCATCCGCACGCTGGATCTCGCCAAGCGCCTGCTCGACCACGGCATGCACCCGCCGACGGTGTACTTCCCGCTCGTCGTCGACGAGGCGCTGCTGATCGAGCCGACCGAGACCGAGACGCGCGAGACGCTCGACGCGTTCGTCGACGCGATCGTCGCCATCGTCAGGGAGGCGGCCGAGGACCCGGAGGTCGCCCGCAACGCCCCCTACACAACGCCCGTCCGGCGCCTCGACGAGGCCGGCGCCGCGCGGCGCCCGCGGGTCCGCCAGGCGCTGTAGCCGCGCGGCGGTCGTCGCGAGCCGCGCGTCACCGGGGGTGCGGGTGCGCGGTGCCGGCCATATCGTGGGGCTGTCCCGCCGTCCCGGGCGGTAGAATCGCAGCCACGGTAGCGACGACGAGGAGGGTGATGCTGCGGCTCCGGCAGGACGCGCGTGCGCCAGGTGAGCGCGACCAGCTCGTGTTCGAGTTCAAGGACCCGCTGCTGGAGCTCGTGCGCCTGCTGCGCGAGGCAACCGAGGTCGAGCACGCGCTCCTCGTCCAGTACCTCTACGCCGGATTCTCGGTGAAACCCCAGTACCAGGGTATCGTTGGCTCCGCGTTTCCGGTGACAGCGCACAACCTCCTTGGCGTAGCCGTGCAGGAGATGCAGCATCTCGATGACGTCAACCAGATGCTCCTCGCGGTCGGCGCCTCGCCGAATCTCATCCGCCAGGATTTTCCCTACCAGCCAACGATCTATCCCTTCGCATTTAACCTCGAGCCGATGTCGCGTGAGAGCCTCGCGAAGTACGTGTGGACCGAGGCGCCGGCGAATGATCCGTTCCTCGAGCAGCTGCAGCCGGTGCTCGGCGAGCTGCGCCCGAATCACCTGGGCAGCCTGTACGCCACGATCATCTCCGAGACGGAGAAGCTGATAGCCGATCCGCCGTCGCCGGACATCGACCTGACGCCCTGGCCGGCGAAGCTCAAGTTCATCAAGGGCGAGGGCGAGGTTGCCCATTTCGTGTTCTTCAAGGAGCTGTTCCTCGGCACGCACGCGGGCTTCGGGGGCTTGGCGAACGTGTGGGACCTTGCGAAGGATGACCCGAGCTACCCGGCACTCGACCTGCAGGTCAACCCGACGCCGTTCGTCACGCTGCCAAACACGATCACCGACGAAACGTGGGCGGCTATCGCGTGGCTGAGCGACCTGCACTACTGGATTACGCTGGTGCTGCTGGACATCGGGTACCGCTACGGCTCGGCAACCGCCATGGCGCTCGCGAAGAGCCACATGACTGGGCCATTGCTCATGCTCGGCCGCCACCTCGCGACGCTCGGATGCGGTACGCCGTTCGATCCGCTCAGCGTCGGCTACAACCTCGGCCACGACCGCGAGGCGACCAAGCGCCTGCTCGGCCACTTGCTCGCCGAGGCGCAAGCCGAGACCGAGGCGCTACGCAGCGACCTGCCGGCTGCCTTTCCCTTCGCCCAGACGCCCTTCACGATCTCCAAACTGTCACAGCTGTGAGGTGAATTGATGACCGAGGATCCGGTGGTCGAGTTCTGGTACGAGCTCGACGATCACTTTCTCTTCAACGTCGGCGACCACCCGGAGATCCTCGACGCCTACGGCGTGATCCAGATGCCGGACGGCATCACGAACCTCCGTGTCGAGCATCGAGCGAACGGGACCTACCCGGCCGGATTCCTCGCCGACGTGACGCCCATGCGCGCCGCGCTCGAGCTGCTCTCGACCGAGCAGCTGAAGATCTTCGACCTCCACCTCAGTGGTGACCCGCAGACGACGCAGCGTGCCTTCGAGGAGTTCGGCCAGGGTGTCCACTACGACGCACGCCGCGACCCGGGTACGAGGATTCACATGATGGACGCGTCGGGCCCGACGAACCCGGCGGTCGGCTATCACCGTTGGCACGCGATCATCCGCGCCCAGATCGCGCTCGGCATCGACGCCGATCGCTGGACCGAGATCGACCGCTGTGTCGGCCTCGGCTGGGCGATGCAGTCCGAGGCGCAGCCCGTACAGAGCGAACACGCCAATCCGGGGCTGCCGGCCGCGCGGATCGACGAGCTGCGCGAGCGCTGGCTCAAGCGCACCTCAAAGCAGATCGATGATGCCTTCGACAGCGTCCCGTACCCGAGCGACGCGGTTGTGCCGGCATAGCGGTCCCGACGTTCAGCTACCCAGCGATCGCTGGGAAAACGTGGCGCAGCTAGTGCGAGGGCGCGCCGCCTTTGCGCGATGAGGGGCGCTCTGGTGCGACCGCCGCAATCACGCGAAACGAGAAGCGCGGGTACTTCGCCCATCGGCCTCGATCTGCTCAAGCCCCGAGCGCCGGCGCTGTTGCACGACCGCTCGTCGGCGATACTTCGGGCCGTGTCTTCAGTCGATGCCCAGGTCCAAGCCGACTCGTCCAACGGCGTCGAAGGCGTGGGACGAGTTCGCGACGTCCACATCCGCAACTACAAGAGCATCGGCCAGGCCACGGTGGCTATGGGCGGCCTGACGATCCTCGTAGGGGCTAACGGCGCCGGAAAGAGCAACTTCCTCGACGCCTTAGCTTTCGTCAGCGACTCTCTTACCGACTCCGTCGAGCTCGCCTTCAAGGGCCGGGGGGGGTCTCGCCTCCGTGCGGCGCCGTTCTGGCGGCCATCCAACGCACATCGGAATCCGAGTTGTCGCTGACCTCGGTGCGAACACGGTGGCCGCATCGCAGCTGAGAAGGGCGAGCAGTTCTCGGTCGCTCGCGAGCGCTGCCACGTTGAAGAGTTCATGGGCCAAGCCCATTCCTTCGAGGTCGAGCGGGGTCAGTTCAAGATCCCGATCGAAGGCATCAGACCAAGCGTCGCCCCCGACCGTCTCGCGTTGTTCGCGGCCTCAGCGACACCCGAGTTCAGGCCGGTCTACGACTTTCTGACCGGTATGCGGTTCTATTCGATCGTTCCCAGCGAGCTGAGAAAACTCCAATCGCCGGACGCCGGCGAAATCCTCCGTGCCGACGGAGGGAACGCTGCGGCCGTGCTGAAGCGCATTAGGGTCCAGAACCCGGATCGGTATCGGCGCATCAATTCCCTCTTGGCTACGGCGGTGAGCGGCATTCAGTCCGCCGATCACAAGTCCGTCGGACAGTGGGAGACAGTCGAGTTCCGCCAAGACGTAGGACAGAAGCATCCGTGGACTTTCGACGCGCTGAACGTCTCCGACGGCACCCTGCGGCTGCTCGGCCTGCTCGTCGCCGTCTATCAGCCAGGGCGCGCCACGCTCCTTGGGATCGAGGAGCCAGAGGCAACAGTGCATCCTGCGGTTGCCGAGCAAATCCTTGAGGTACTGGTCGACGCCGCCCGATTCAGGCAGGTCGTTGTAACGACTCATAGTCCCGATCTCCTTGACTTCCGAGACCTGCGAGACGACCAGCTGCGAGTTGTCAGAAATCCGCAGAACACCACCGTCATCGCCGACCTTTCCGACACAAGTCGTCGGGCCATTCGAGAACATCTTTTCACAACGGGTGAACTCATGCGGGCCGGAGAGTTGGAGGGCGACGCGGATAGCGCGCTGGCGCTAGCCAACCAACAGAGACTCTTCGGTCCCGTCGTGTCGCCGCGACCACGTGCGGCGTAACCACTTCGGTGATCGTCCCGGTCGTCGAAGGTCAGTCGGAGGAACGCGCGATCGGTGCGCTGATGCGGCGTGTCCTTTACGAGCTTGGCGTGTTCGACTTATCGGTCTCGCGTCCGTTGCGCGTAAAGCGTCAGCGAGTCGTTCGCGAGGGCGAACTGGAAAGAACCATCATCCAAGCCGAGCGGTCCCGCGCTGGAGCGTGGTCCGTGTTCATCGTGCTCGATGCCGATGAGGCTTGCCCGGCAGACCTAGGCTTGATCCTCTTGCAGCGCGCCCGCGCGCAGACCAACCTCGCTGTACGCGTTGTGCTTCCCAAGGTCGAGATCGAAGCTTGGATTTTGGCGGGCGTGGATTCGTTGAGAGGGGTTTGCGGAATCCGTGGCGACGCAGAGCCACCGCCCTATCCCGAAACCATCCGCGATGCCAAGGGAGCGCTCACTCGCCTCATGGAGGATCGGCGCGGCTACGTGGCGACAGACGACCTCCCAGCACTGGTCGAGCAGCTCGATCTAGACCTGACGCAAGAACGTTCGCCGTCCTTCGCAAAGTTCCGGCGCGACCTGACAAGCCTCGCTCATGCCTAGACCCACATGGATCACAGAGCGCCGCTCCCCTTTCGCGCGAGTTCCAACACTACCGGCAAGCCAGCAGAGTGCAGTGCTCGGCCAAAGCCGAAGTCGGACGGCGGGGCGTTACGTGGGCGTCGTGTAGCGCGTCGCGGCGGATGAGCGACTGGAAAGCGTACGAACTCGGTATTGCGGCCGGCACACGGTCGGGTCGGCCGCGGTCGTGGAGCACGATGCGCGGATACGCGGGCGCAGCGGCCGAATCCGTCAGATCGACATCGCCATGCGGGGTTCCGTGTTCGGGCTCGCGACGCCTCTTCGTCTCTTTGTCGTCGAATGCAAGAACCACCGTCGGCCGATTGACGTCGGAGTCGTGGATGCGTTCTTCGGCCTCGTCGAGGACGTCCACGCGTCTTGGTCTTCTCGTCACGGCGAACAGAATCACTCCAACCGCGCAGGCGCGGGCGGAGGAGAAGCGGCAGCGTGTGCGCGTCATTGGTCGTTCTGAGCTCGATCGATGGATGCCTCCGGGAACGCGCTCGCTCCGGCTCAGTGTCGCCACTCCGCAGGTGCGGCCGGCACGGGACGTCCTGATAGAGGCCGGATACCGCGTGCGAGCTGAGCCGAACCTCGCCGATGAGTTCCCTGTCGAGGCTTATCGTCTCGCAGATCCGACTGACCCCGATGCCTTCTCCGAGCCCGCATTCCGAGCGTTTCGAGACGCCGGCATCCAAGCGCGAAGCACAGGAAGCGCCGTCTCGTTCGCTGGCGGCACGCCGGCGCATCGCTGGATCCCCGTCTACGTCGGCGCGACCGATACGCCATTCGGCGTGCTCGCTCCTGACCGGGCGGAGCTTGATCGACAAGTCGCGCAGCTCGCCAGCATCTGGGTGTCATCCCAGTACGCTCAAACCTAAGCTGCCGGACGGCTGGCCGTGCGCTGACACGGACTGACGCCGCGCGCAAGGAGGCGCGAGGGAGCGGCCGCAGGCGTCCGTGAGCGGAGCCTCGGCCGACGATGCAGCACCGGGTCTAGGGTCTCTCGGAGGAGCTGGCCAGCCCCGCTGCTCCTCTTTGTCGTGGCTGTCGCGACAGCGACCGACGAACGGAACGCTCCGGCCGAAGGCCCTCCACGAGCGGTCGCGTGCGCGACAAGCACGAGCCGCCAGGACGAACGGGTTTCTCTCGCATCACATCCGAGAAGCACGATTCCCCG
>DASVEU010000162.1:0-12693 GCA_036380395.1 Gaiellaceae bacterium | reverse complement strand
GGGCACTCCGAGCGCTGCGGCTTCGCGATTCATCGTTCCGCCGGCAGACACGACGACATCGGCCGCAGCGATCAGGCTCTGTGCGTCGACAGCACGATCCGGCACGATCACGGACGGCAGCGCGAGCTCGCGGACGTATTCGCGCTGCTCCTCGGTTCGCGGCAGGACGACTGCGTGCACCGTGTCGAGGTTGCCGAGAAAGCCGAGCGTCTGCGGGAACAGCGGGTTGGAGTGGCGGTGGTAGAGCGAGACGTCGGGCGGCGGCCGCAGCACCACGAGCACGCGATTGCGGTCGACTCCGAGCCGCTCCGGCACGGCAGGGTCGGGCTCGAAGTCCGAGAGGTAGTACTCCTCCTTCAGGCCTGGATAGCGCAGGAGCTTCGGCGGTCGGGCGCCGAAGCGTGCAAGCCGCTCGACTGGAATCGAGTCGGGCACTACGACCTTCGTCGCGGCGCGCATGCCGAGGTGGTGCTGCAGGGTGGCGAACTCGTAGTCGTGTGTCGTCGCACTCGGGATGCCGAGCCGCCGCGCAGTCATGGTGAGCTCGTGCGAACCGTGGGCCAGCGCGAGGTCGAAGCCACGAGGGCGCGCCCACTTGCGCAACGCGCGCAGGCGTGACGCGAGCGAACGCGCCTTGCCGAGCCGCGAGCGCCCGCCGTGGCGGCCGACGACCGTCGCTTCGAGCCCGTGCAGCTCGAGCAGCTGCAACGTCTGCGCGTAGTCGCGCGCGGTGATCTCGACCTCGTCGCCACGCTCGCGCAACAGCTCGATCAGTGGCCGGAACACGAGTACGTGCGCCGACGCGGTCATGTCCACCCAGACCTTCAGGCGTTAACTCCAACCAGCAAGCGCTCGATTGCTTCAGCAGCCCGCTCTCCTGCATGCCCATCCCAAAGTGGCGGAATCTGCCCGTGCTTCGGCTCCGCCAGCCACGTCGGCACCTCGCGCAGCAGTTCCGGCTCGAGGCCCAGCAGCCTATTCGTGCCGAGCTCGATCGTGATCGGGCGTTCGGTGTTCTGGCGTAGCGTGAAGCAGGGAATTCGGAGCACCGTCGTCTCCTCCTGGATTCCCCCCGAGTCCGTCACGACCGCGGCGGCTTTCGCTTCGAGCGAGAGAAACTGCCGATACGGCAGCGGTTCCGTCAGGAGGACGCGTGTCGAGCCGTCGAGATTTCGTCGAGTTCGCGGATGAACCGGAAAGATCACCGGCAAGGACTCGGCGACGTCGTCGAGCGCGGCGATTGTCCTCGCGAGCAGGTCGGCATCGTCGACGAGGCTCGGGCGATGGAGGGTGACGAGGACGTAGCCTCGGGGCTCGAGCCCGAACTCGCGCCAAGCCTCGAGTGCGAGCGCTGCGTGCTCGTTCGCTCGGAGCGTGTCGATCATCGTGTTCCCGACGAATGAGATCCTGTCGGTGAGGCCTTCAGCGATCAGGTTCTTGTCAGCGTCGTCGCTGTGGGTCAGGAGCAAGGTCGAAAGGTGGTCGGTGATGACGCGGTTGCGCTCCTCCGGCATTGACCAGTCCCCGCTGCGCAAGCCGGACTCGATGTGGCAAACAGGCATTCCGCACTTGGACGCGGCGACTGCGCCGGCCAGCGTCGAGTTGACGTCTCCCGCCACAACCACGAGCTCCGGCTGTAGCTCACCGAAGACGCGTTCCAGATCGTCCAACGCGTCCTCGGTTGTTTGTGCATCCAGCTCCACGTGCGGCCTCGGGAGGGGAAGCTCCGCGAAGAAGACGTCCTTCATGAGCGCGTCGTAGTGCTGTCCCGTGTGGATCAGCCGCTGCTCGACGTTGCCAAGCCGTTCCAGCTCTGCGTACACCGGCGCGACCTTCATGTAGTTCGGGCGCGCGCCGACGACATGGACGACGAGAGGTCGGCTGGCCATTCGAGGAGTCTAGGTCAGCGCTCGACGAGCACTTCCGGCCGTGCCGCCTCGTGCGGGTGCCGCTCAACATGCCGCTCGTGCCAGAGCGTGAACGCGAGCAACCCCCAGAGCTGGCGGCTGCGATCCTCGCGTCCGGCGACGTGGTCGTCCAGCAGGCGCGTGACCACCTCGGGACTGAAGAAGCCCTGGCGGTTCAGTGTCGCGCGCGAAAGCGTCTCCCTTGCGAAGGGCTCGAGCTCGCCCCTGAGCCAGGCGGCCGCCGGAATCGAGAAGCCACGCTTCTTGCCGTGGACGATCTCCCTCGGTAGGAGCGGTGCAGCCGCTTTGCGCAGGAGCACCTTTTTCGAGAGGCCGCGGATCTTGTGCCGCGTGGGCAGCGCGAGCGCGAGGTTCGTCACGACCGTGTCGAGATACGGCACGCGGGCCTCGAGCGAGTGCGCCATCGACGCGCGGTCGGTCTTCACGAGCAGGTCGTCGACGAGGTAGATGCCGAGGTCGACGTCCTGCAGGCGTGCGAGCTCATCGGCGCCCTCGGTCTCGCCGTACCGAGCGCGCAGGATGTCGACCGGATCGAACGACGAGCGCCCGCCGGTGAGCTCAGCACGAAGCTCGGGCGAGAAGATCTCCTTCCAACCGTGATGGCGCTCGAGCGGAGGAAGGTGCGCGGCACGGACGAAGCGCTTCGCCCGGTAGTCGAAGCTCGCCCTGGAAGTCGATGTGGGCAACCGCTCGACGAGCGGGCCCGCCAGGCGCGCAAGCCCGCCGACACGGGCCGCGAGGAGGTCGGCCGCGTACGTGTAGTAGCCGCCGAAGAGCTCGTCGCCGCCCTCGCCGGAGAGCGCGACCTTCACGTCGCTCGCCGCGAGCTGCGACACGAGGTACGTCGGCAGCGCGGACGAATCTGCGAACGGCTCGTCGAAGGCGTCGGCCAGGGCCGGCAAGAGCAACGCGGCATCCGGGCGGAGCACCAGCTCGCGGTGCTGCGTCCCGTAACGCTCCGCAACGAGTCGCGCATCGGCAAGCTCGTCGAACGAGCGTTCCTCGAAACCGATCGAGAACGTGCGCAAGGCCTCGGAGCTCTCCTCGGCGGCTAGCGCTGCGAGAAACGCGGAGTCGACGCCGCCCGAGAGCAGAACTCCGACGGGAACATCGCTGACGAGGTGCGAGCGCACGGAATCCCGGACCCGCGACCGGAGCTCCTCGACGAGCTCCGCCTCCTCGTCTTCGCGAAGCTCATCGATCGGCGTCGGGCGGGCGAAACGCTTCAGCTCGACGCGGCCGTCTGCCCAGCTCAGCAGGTGGCCGGGCGGCAGCTTGCGGATCTCCTTGAAGATCGTCAGAGGTGCGGGGATCGAGTTGAACGCGAGGAAAGCCTCCAGGGCGTCGAGGTCGATCTCGCCGCGGGGCAGCGCGCGTAGCTCGGACGCGAAGGCAAGCTCGCTGTCGGTCAGGCGGTAGTAGAGCGGCTTGATCCCGAAGCGGTCACGCGCGAGCACGAGCCGGCGGCGCGGTGCGTCCCAGATCGCGATCGCGAACATGCCCCGCAGCCGCTCGGCGAACCCGTCGCCGTGCTCCTCGTAGAGATGCAGCAGCACCTCGGTGTCGCCGCTTGTACGGAAGCGATGGCCCCCTGCCCGCTCGAGCTCACGGCGCAGCTCGCGGTAGTTGTAGATCTCGCCGTTCTGGACGACGTGCAGCGTCCCGTCCTCGTTCGCGATCGGCTGGTCACCCGTCTCGAGATCGATGATCGAGAGCCGCCGGGCGGCGAGCGCGATGTCCCCGTCGCTGAACTCGCCGAAGCTGTCCGGACCGCGGTGGACGAGCGTCGCGCTCATCGCCGCGACACGGTCGGTGACGGCCGAGCCATTCGTCGAGGCGATTCCGCAGATCCCGCACATGCGGAGCAGTGTAGGAGCGGCGTAGGCTTCCCGGGATGCACTTCGGGGTGCACGAGCAGCTTCTCCTGGTGGGCTTGCTGCTGGCGGTCGCGGCGATGCTCGTGACGGCACCGCTGCTGCGCATCCCTTACCCGATCTTCCTGGTGCTCGGCGGACTCGCGCTCGGCTTCCTGCCCGGGATCCCGACGCTCCAGCTTCCGCCTGACGTCGTCCTCATCGCCGTCTTGCCGCCCCTGCTCTACGCCTCCGCGTTCTTCACCTCTCTGAGAGACCTCCGTGCGAACGCCCGTCCGATCGGAATGCTGGCGATCGGGCTCGTCATCGCGACGATGACCGTCGTCGCCATGGTCGCCCACGCTGCGATCGATTCCATGTCCTGGAGTGCTGCATTCGTGCTCGGAGCGATCGTCTCGCCCACCGATCCGATCGCCGCGACGGCGATCATGCGGCGGCTGGGCGTGCCGCGGCGAATCGTCACCGTGGTGGAGGGTGAGGCGCTGGTGAACGACGGCACGGCGCTGGTGCTTTACCGCGTTGCGATAACTGCAGCAGTGTCGGGCGCCTTCTCGTTCTGGAACGCCTCCTGGCACTTCGTCTGGAGCGTCGTGGGCGGCGTCGGGATCGGTCTTGTTGTCGCCTTCCTCATCGCTGCACTGCGGCGGCGGCTCGACAATCCCCCCGTCGAGGTGACGATCGCCCTCATGACCGGGTACCTCGCCTTCATCCCGGCGAATGCGGCGAACGCGTCGGGCGTGCTCGCGGTGGTCACGGCCGGCATCTATCTCGGCTGGCGAACGCCCGAGCTCACATCGGTGCAAACCCGGCTGCAAGGAGTTGCCGTGTTCGAGATCCTCTTCTTCGTCCTCAACGCTCTGCTGTTTGCCCTCGTCGGCCTCCAGCTGTCCCACATCCTCGATGTGCTGACAGGAATTTCCGCCATGACATTGATCCGGTACGGGTTGCTGACGACCGCCGCTGTGGTCGGCACGAGACTCGTGTGGGCGCCGATCTTCTTGTACTTGCCGAAGCTGCTTTCCAGGCGGCCCGGGCGCGAGCGCGGCACGATCGGCCACCCGATCGTCGTGGCCTGGTCCGGCATGCGCGGTGCGGTGTCGCTCGCCGCGGCGCTGGCGATCCCTCTGTCCACCCACTCGGGCGCTCCGTTTCCCGAGCGGGATCTGATCATCTTCCTCACGTTCTGCGTGATCCTCGGGACGCTCGTGGTCCAGGGATTGACACTCCCCCTCGTCATCAGGACGTTCGGGATCGAGGCCGACCACCTCGACGAGAAGGAGGATGCGAAGGCGCGGATCAAGGCGGCCGACGCTGCACTCGCGCGACTCGAGGAGTTGACCGGAGAAGAGTGGGTTCGCGACGACACGGCCGAACGTTTGCGCGGGTTGTACGGCTTTCGCAAGGACAGGTTCGCCTCGCGTTTCGATCGCGACGACGATGGCAGCATCGAGGAGCGGTCGGTCAACTACCAGCGTCTCCGCCGGGAATTGCTCGAGGCCGAGCGCGCCGAGATCGTGGATCTCCGCCGCACGGGTGTGATCAGCGGGGATGTCGAGCGACGCCTCCAGCGCGACCTCGACCTCGAGGACGCCCGGCTCGACGTCTAGTTAGCTCCGTCCTGACACACCGCGCGCGAACTGGCGCAGCACGCGCCACGCCGTGGTGGCGAGTGTGCGCAGATACAAGCGCAGCGACCGATCGGCGATCCACTCGAGGTCGTGCGCGAGCTTCTCCGCCATCGAGGTCTCGTAGCCGCGACGCACCTGCGCGAACCCGGTGAGCCCTGGACGGACGACGAGCCGTTGCCAGTACGCAGGCAGCTCCTCGACGAGCTCCGCGAAGAAGCGAGGCCGGATCGGTCTAGGCCCGACGAGGCTCATGTCGCCGCGCACGACGTTCCAGAGCTGCGGAATCTCGTCCAGCTGCGTCGCGCGCAGCCAGCCGCCGATCGCGGTCGTTTCCTCGCCCGTCCGGTGTACGAGCTCCTCGCCGAGGTAGGGGCCGAGCCGTTCCTCGGCGTTTCGCCGCAGCGTCCTGAACTTGAGCATCTCGAACACGTGCCCGCCACGCCCGACGCGCTCGCCACGGTAGAAGAGCGGCCGGCCGCTGGTTGCGAGCAGAACGAGGGTGATCGGCAGCGTGACGGGCAGCGTCACGAGGAGGAAGAAAGCGGAGAGTGCGATGTCGAACGCGCGCAGCGCCGTGTCACGAGGCCGAGTCTCACTTCCTTCGGTGAGCTCCGAGAACCGCAGGTTGAAGGAGTCGCTCGACGGCGTGATCGCCACCTCTTGATCGTAGAGCCTGCTCCACCCAGCGCCGGGTTGCATAATGAATGCTTATGGACACGCGCCAGCTAGCCGCATTCTGCGCCGTGGTCGAGCGGAAGAGCTTCTCCCAGGCGGCGGAGCGGCTCGGGGTGACTCAACCGGCCGTCAGCCTGCAGATCCGGTCGCTCGAGCAGCGCCTCGGGCGCCAGTTGCTCGACCGCTCGGGACGCCGGGTCGAGCCGACCGAGGCCGGCCGCCGGCTCTACGCCTCGGCGCAGCGCCTGCTCGCCGCCGAGGAGCATCTGCTCGAAGACCTCGACGCGGACGACGAGGGCGCAGTGACGGGCACGCTTGAGCTCGGCGCATCGACGGGGCCCGGCGGCACGGTCGTTCCCTTACTGCTCTGCGAGTTCCAGGAGCAGCATCCCGACGTGCGCGTGCGGCTGACCGTCTCGGACACGCAGACCGTCGTCGACCGCGTCGCCGAACGAGAGCTCGAGCTTGGGATCGTCGGCGCGGGACGCCGCCACCGCGGTGTCGCCTTCGAGCCGTTCTTCCGCGACGAGGTCGTGCTCGCTTGCCCGTCGGGTCATCGCTTCGCCGGGAAGACGATCTCGCTCGACGATCTGAAGGGCGAGAAGCTGATCGTGATGCAGGAGGGGGCAGGCGTTCGTCAGGTCATCGAGGACGAGTTGCGCAAGGCGGGCATGCGGCTGCGCGACCTCGACGTCCGCCTCGAGCTCGGCCTGCAGGAATCCGTGCGTAGCGCCGTTGTTGCCGGACAAGGCATCGCCTTCATCTCCCGCCTCGCAATCGAAGCCGACCTCGACGCGCGCCGCATCGCGACCGCCCGCGTCCGCGGGCTCGACCCGGTGCGCGAGATCTTCCTCGCGCGGGCCAGCGGGCGGAGCGAGACGCGCGTCGCCCGCGCATTCGTCTCTTTCGCGCAGGAGCACCTGCCGGGGTGATCGTCCGCTGGGGCCTTGCCCAGCTGCCCACCGTGCTCGGCGAGCTCCGCATCCAGGAGCCGCTGCTCGTGGCGAGCGAGCGCTGGGCAGGCACGAACCTCGGCGTGCGCACCGCAGCGCGCTGGACCGAGGTTCCATCCGATCAGGTCGCCGCCGTGGTGGAGCACGCTGGCGACGGTGTGATCGCCGTGGGAGGTGGCAGCGCCATTGACCTCGGCAAGGCGATCTCGGCCGAGGCGAGTGTGCCTGTCATCTCGGTGCCAACCACTTACAGCGGGGCAGAATGGACCCCCTTCTATGGGATCCGCGATCCCGGGCGGAGGATGCGTGGCGGCGGCGCCGGCGCGCAACTCGGCGGCGTGGTCTACGAGCCGAAGCTGACGTTGTCACTTCCGCGCGCCGAGACCGTCGGCACTGCGCTCAACGCGCTCGCTCACAGCGCCGAAGCGTTGTACGTCGAGGGCCACAATCCGGACGCGGACGAGCACGCGCTTGCCGGAGCCCGGCTGATCGGCGAATGGCTCCCGCGCGTCGTCGACTCGCCGCACGACCTTGGTGCGCGGACGAAGCTGCTGGAGGGAGCGATGCACTCGGGGATGGCGCTCGGTGGCTCCATGCTCGCGCTCGGTCACGCGATCGCGCAGGCGCTCGGCGGGCGCTACGGCTTGCCACACGGCGCAATGAACGCGCTGGCTTTGCCCGCCGCTCTGCGCTTCAACGCCGAGGTCGCGCCCGAAGCCGTGCGCCGATTCGGGGAGGCGCTCGGGACGGAAGATCCGGCTGCCCGAGTGGAGGAACTCGCCCGTCTCGGCGGCTTCGAGCGGCTGCGCGACTTCGGAATTCCGGAGGAAGACATTGCCGAGGTTGCAGCCGCGACGGTCGAGCGCGCCGGTGCCAAGGCGAACCCACGCCCGGCGAGCGCGGCCGAGGTCGAGGAGCTCTTGCGCTCGATCTACTGAATAAGAACGACTAATACGTCGGATTAGTCGGATCGTGATATGGTCTGCGTGTCGTGGCGGACTCCTCCTTTGACGTGCTCGTGATCGGCAGCGGGGCTTCAGGCCTCGCAGCAGCCGTCTCCGCCCAGCGGGCGGGCGCGCGAGTCGCGCTGGCGACCAAGGGCGCGCTCCAGTCCTGCAACTCCGCCAAGGCACAGGGCGGCATCCAGGCGGCCTTCGGGGACGACGACTCGCCCGAGCAGCACGCTGAGGACGTCTGGAAGTCCTCGCACGAGACGGCCGATCGGGGTCTGGTCGAGATCCTGACGGGCGAAGCGCCGGCCGCGATCCACTGGCTCGAGGAGCTCGGTGTCGAGTTCACCCGCGAGAACGGCGGTTACCGCCTCGCCCGCTGCGGCGGCTCGTCGCGCAAGCGGCTCCTGCAGGTCGGCGACCGCACGGGACATGCGATCACGACCGCGCTGCGCGACTCCGCCGAGAGCTCCGGCATCCAGGCCTTTCCCAAGTCACCGCTCGCCGACCTCGCCCGGACCGAGAACGGCTGGCGCGCACGCTGCGGGGATCACACGATCGACGCCACGACGGTGGTCCTCGCAGCGGGCGGGCGGTGCTTCCGCGTCGCCGCCGAACGGGGCGAGCTTTCGACGAACCATCCCGGCGCGACCGGTGAGGTGACGCAGATCGCCGTCGACCTCGGCGCCGAGGTGCGCGATTTCGACGCGCTGCAGTACCACCCGAACGGCGGCGCCTGGCCGCAGAACATGCAGGGCTACTCCATCCCCGAGACGACGCGCGCGTATGGCGCCGTGCTTCTCAACGCCGACGGCGAGGAGTTCACCGATTCCCTCGGTCCTCGCGATGCGGTGAGTCAGGCGATCGTCGACGAGGTCGAGAAGGGGAAAGGCGTCGAGACGCCTGATGGACGGCCGGCGGTGTATCTCGACACGACGCGGATCTCCGAAGACGACGCCAATGTGTCGCTGCCATACATGCTGCGCCGGTACCGTGCGGGCGGGATCGACCCGCTCCGCGAACGATTGTTCACGTATCCGGTCCTCCACTACCAGAACGGCGGCCTCGTGATCGACGCGAATGCCGAGACGACGCTCGAAGGGCTCTACGCCTGCGGCGAGATTGCCGGCGGCACGCACGGCCGTAACCGCATGATGGGGAATTCGCTTCTTGAATGTTGTGTGTTCGGACGCCGCGCGGGCAAGGCCGCTGCGGAGAAAGCGAAGCTATGAGCACTCTCACGATCACCGATCTCGAGGCTGCGGTCGAAGACGCTGCGGCGTACCTCTACGTCTGGGCGCTGAAGGACATCCCGCAGGACCTGCGCGACGCGCTTGCCGATGCAGCAAAGCGCGAGACGTCGGTGCCGGGGCAGCGCGTGCTGCAGACGATCCTCAAGAACGTCAACGTCGCCGAATCCGAGAAGAATCTCGTCTGCCAGGACACGGGAATCGCCGTCTACACGTGCCGTGTCGGCGAGCATTTTCCCCTGCATCCGGCCAGAATTTACGCTGCGCTGAAGACCGGAACGGAGCGCGCGACTGTCGAGCATCCGCTGCGCTCGAACGCCGTGCACACGATCACGCGCGAGAACACCGGACCGAACACCGGCTATCGGCTGCCGATCGTGCACTGGGAGTTCATTCCCGACTGGGACGGCCTGGACGTCAAGTGCGTGCCGAAGGGATCGGGTAGCGAGAACATGAGCTTCCTCAAGATGTGCGTCCCCGCCGACGGCGTGAAGGGCGTGAAGAAGTTCGTGCTCGAGTCGATCGTCGACGCCGGCGGCAAGCCCTGCCCGCCGGGCATCGTCGGCGTCGGTATCGGTGGCAGCGCCGACTACGCGATGTATCTCGCGAAGGAGGCGATCGCGCGGCCGGTCGGCACGCGCAACGCCGATCCGCACGTCGCGAAGCTCGAGGAGGAGCTCTATGAGCTGCTCAACGAGACGGGCATCGGCCCGATGGGCCTCGGCGGCGACGTGACGGTGCTCTCATGCCATGTCGAGCATGCCGACACGCACATGACGCTGAACCCGGTGGCGGTCAACTACCAGTGTTGGGCCGCGCGCCGTGCGAGTGCCCACGTCACTGCGAATGGGGAAGTTGAGTTCGACCGTGAGTTCTAAACGTGGCCGCCGAAGCCACGGCCCGAACTGCAAGGGTCTGACCCCGGCTCTTTGGGACGTGAGTTAGATGGCGGCGGTTCGCATGCAGTTTCCCGCGAGCGAGGAGGCGATTCGCGAGCTGCGCGCCGGGGACGAGGTGACCGTCGACGGTCACATCATCGGCATCCGCGATCGCACGCAGATTCGGATCTTCGACCAGGGCATTGCGCCGCCCATGGATCTCAACGGCGCGTTCCTGCTGCACACGGCGCCCGGCGTGCGCAAGCTCGGCCCCGGGAAGTACGAGAAGATCTGCATCGGCACGACGACGTCTGCGCGGATGGTGCGCTTCACCGAAGGGCTCGGTTCGCAGTACGGAGTCCGCGCGATCTGCGGGAAAGGCGGTCTTCCCGACGAGGCGATCGAGCCGATGCAGCGGCTGGGCATGGTCTATTTCGCGATCGTCGGCGGGGCGGCCGCACTCGAGACGACGCAGATCGAGGAGATCGAAGAGGTCGCGTGGGAGGAGCTCATGCCCGAGTGCCTCTGGAAATTCCGAGTGAAAGACTTCGGCCCGCTCACCGTGGGCATCGACTCGCACGGGAACTCGCTCTTCCACGATGTGCAGGAGCGCGCAAAGGCCAAGCTGGAGGAGCTCTATGAGCGCCTTTGAGCTGGGTCTGGCGCCACGTCCCGGCGGCCTCACGCACGTGATCGACAAGGGCCTCGGCCCGCGTGGCTGGGAGGACGTGCTCGAGACGTCCGGCGACTTCATCGACATCGTGAAGCTCGGCTGGGGCACCGCTTACGTGACCCGGAACCTGCGCGCGAAGCTCGACGTGCTGAGCGGAAAGCCGGTCGTCATCGGCGGCACGTTCTTCGAGGTCGTCTTCGTACAGGACAAGCTCGAGGGCTACAAGCGCTGGCTCCAGGGGCTCGGTCTGACGCACGTCGAGATCTCCGACGGCGTGATCGACCTCCCGCGCGAGCGCAAGCTCGAGCTGATCGAGGAGTTCGCTCGCGACTTCACGGTTCTCTCCGAG
Source organism: Gaiellaceae bacterium (assembly GCA_036380395.1). Classification (GTDB taxonomy): domain Bacteria; phylum Actinomycetota; class Thermoleophilia; order Gaiellales; family Gaiellaceae; genus 3-1-20CM-4-69-9. The sequence continues at coordinate 1,535 of DASVEU010000162.1, read as the reverse complement.
GTGGGGTCGAAGGACGCCGACGTCGAGTTCACGCCGGACGAATGGACGAAGTGGCTGCGCGAGGAGCTCGACGCGGGCGCCTGGAAGGTGATCACCGAGGCGCGCGAGGGCGGGACCGCAGGGATCTTCAGCAAGTCCGGGGACATGCGCACGGAGCTCGTCGGTGAGATCGCAGAGGCCGTGCCACTCGAGGACGTCGTCTTCGAGGCGCCGACCAAGGCCGCGCAGGCGTGGTTCATCAAGCAGCTCGGGCCCGCTGTGAACCTCGGCAACATCCCGCCGGACGAGGTCATTCCGCTCGAGACGCTCCGTCGCGGCCTCCGCGGCGACACGTTGAAGGAGGTGCTGCTTGGCGACCGCGCCGGCACTCCAGCTTCCTGACGTCGAGGCGATGACGGCGGAAGAGGCCCTGCTCTGGGCGTACGAGCAGTTCGGCGACCGCATGTGCCTCACGTGCTCGTGGCAGCGACAGTCCTCCGTGCTCGTGCACATGGTGTTCGGCGAGCTCGGCCTGAACATCCCGGTCGTCGAGCTGGACACGCAGCTCTTCTTCAAGGAGACCTACGAGACGCGGGACCGTCTTGTCGAGCGCTACGGGCTCACGCTCGAACGCCCCGAAGTGATCACCGTTGCGCGGCAGGCGATTCAGGAGAACCCGAACCTGTGGGAGCGCGACCCCGACCGCTGTTGTCACATCCGCAAGGTCGAACCGCTCGAGCGTGCCCTCGCGCCGTACGACGCCTGGATCACCGGCATCCGCCGCGAGCAGGCGCTGACCCGCGCAGATGCAGAGCGCGTCGAGTGGTCGGAGCGCTACGGCGTCTGGAAGATCCAGCCCGTGGTGGACTGGGACGCGAAGCGCGTCCAGGCCTACATCCACGTGAACGAGATTCCGTACAACCCGCTGCACGATGCGGGCTATCCGTCCATCGGCTGCATGCCCTGCACGCGTCCCGTCCTCGTCGGCGAGGACGAGCGCGCGGGGCGTTGGTCCGGCTCGGACAAGCTCGAATGCGGCATCCATGGCAATACGCGACTTGTGAAGGAGTCGAATGACTGATCACATCTACGCGCACGAGCATCCGGAGACGGAGCGCAGGCGCGAGGGCGGTTTCACGCTCTGGTTCACGGGGCTGTCGGGTTCCGGCAAGACGACGATCGCGCATCTCGTCGGCCCCGCGATCGAAGAGCGCGGGCCGATCGTCGAGTACCTCGACGGGGACACGGTCCGCACGCATCTCTCTAAAGGCCTTGGCTTCTCGAAAGAGGACCGTGACGCGAACATCGAGCGCATCGGCTGGGTCGCCGCGCGGCTGACCCGCCACGGCGCCGCCGTGATCGCCGCTGCGATCTCCCCGTACGAGGAGACCCGCCGGAGGGCGCGCGACCTCGTCGAGGAGTGGGGCACGTTCGTCGAGGTGCACGTTGCGACCTCGGTCGAGGAGTGCGCCCGCCGCGACGTCAAGGGCCTGTACGAGAAGGCGTTCAAGGGCGAGATCAAGGGCTTCACGGGCGTCGACGATCCGTACGAGGAG
>DASVEU010000161.1:0-7733 GCA_036380395.1 Gaiellaceae bacterium | reverse complement strand
ACTGTTGCTCGCACCGCGCGTCTTACGACGCCGTGCTGCCTGGGTCGCTGTTGCGGTCGCGGCGGCCGTCATCGGGTGGAACCTCACGGGTGAGTTCGCGTTCGCCTCCGCATCGAATCGCTTCTCGGACCGCTTCGGGGAGAACATCAGGCCACCGTTCACCTGGGTCGACGACGTAACTCGCGGGGCACCGACGCTCTACATCGGACAGCAAATGGCTGATCAGAACGGCGAGTGGCTGACAGAATTTTGGAACCGGTCGATCAAGGCGGTCTGGAGCCTTGACGGAACGGCGCAGGGCCCAGGGCCGTTTCTGACGCCGGATCCTCGCCCGTCCGACGGCGCGCTGTGCAGCCACGGTCGATGCGGCAACTGGGGTTATCCGTACGTGGTCGAGGAGCAAGGCATCGACGTCGTCGGGAAGACGTTCGCGATCCATCTCCACCGCGCAGGTGGTGGACTCGAGAAGTGGCGGCTTGTCAAGATCGAGCCGCCGCTCAGGTTGGGCGGCGCAGTGACCGACGTCTACCCGGACGGGTGGATGGGCTCGTTCAGCTCCTACACGCGCTACGCGACCGAGGACAACCGCGCGGGACGCATGCGCGTTCTGTTGTCCGGGCCACCCCAAGGGCCACACGCGACGACCGGGCACGTCACGGTCGCGATCGGCCCCATCGTCGTCGGCGACGACAACCAGCCACATCTCGGTAAACCGACCGAGGTCAGGCGCTTCGACCTCCGCAGCAAGGGGCAACGAGTCCTCACCTTCCACGCCCCCGGGCCCCGCTTCCGGGTTGAAGTGACGGTCAAGCCGACCTTTGTTCCGAAAGAGCTGTCAGCGGACCAGAGCGACAACCGTCACCTCGGGGCGCAGGTGCGCTACGTGTTCTTGCCGCCGCGGAAAGCCGCGCAGAAGTAGCTGAAGCGCACCGCGAGCAGGAGCCCTGCCAGCGGTCCACTCCGTTCGAGGAAATGGAGCGCGCCGGCCAACGGCCGCGGGAGCGCGAATCGCTGCGACGAGAAGAACGGACGTAGCTCGAGCTGATCGAACCCTGCGAAACGCAAGTCGGCCCGGACGTCCTCGACCCGGTACTGGCGCGGATTCAGGTCGAAGACGAACTTCCGCTCCGTATACGCCGCGACGCGTCGGAAGAAGCCCGGACGGTCGTGGGCGTAGTAGATCGCCCGAAAGCACGTCGTAACTGCAACCGGATGCGGCGGCTCGTAGTCGTTCAGGTCGCCGAGGACGACGTTGCGGCCGCGCTGGGTGGCGGCCCTGACCATCTCCGGGCTTGCATCCACGCCCGAATAGCGGACGGCCTGCAGGTGATCCGCGAGGCCGCCGTCGCCGCAGGCCAGATCCAGGACCGTGTCGCCTGGCTCGAGCCGCGGTCCGACGGAGAACACGAGACGGGCGCGGTGAGCCAGATACGTCGCCGGATCTGCGTACGCCGTCTCGGACCAGCGTTCCGCCTGCGCGTCGTATTTCCCTCCGGTCATCGAATGGCGAAGAGCCGTTCGGGGTACTTGCGCAGGAAGCGAAGCATCGCGTGCAGGTGCCAGAGGTTCCGGCGGGTGAGGAAGTGCTTGTCGATTACGGCCTGGTATTCGTGGTGGACGACGGCACTCGGCACCCACCAGCGTTCCCACCCGGCCTTCATCGCGCGGTAGCTGAGGTCGATGTCCTCCACGTACAGCTTGTACCCGGCGTCCCAGCCGCCGATCTCGTCGAGCATCGATCGGCGCATGAGCAGGAACGCGCCCAGCATCGTGTCCACTTGAAGCGGCTCGTCCTCTGGGGCATCGAGGAGGTAGTGCCGCCGCTGCCAGCGCAACGGTGGGAACAGCGAGCGCAGCGGCGTGCGACGGACGATCGTGCCGCCGACCGTCGGGAAGCGGCGCCGCGAAGCCTGGAGCGTGCCGTCGGGATTGATCATCTTTGGCCCGGCGATTCCGCAGCGTGGATGCGCATCGGCGAAAGCAACGAGCTCGGAGACGCAGTCTCGCTCGGGCACGGCATCCGGGTTCGCGATTACGACGTACTCGGCGCTCGTCGCCGCGATGCCCTTGTTGACGTTCGCAGAGAAGCCGAGCGCACGGTCGTTCTCCACTACAAGTGCGTCGCGCGAAAAGTCGCCCGGACGACTGCTGGGGCCGTTTGCGACGACGACGATCTCATCGACCTGAGGCCGCAGCGCAGGGAGCGAAGTGCGCAGCAGCTCGGCCTCACCAGGCCCGGTGGCCACGAACACGCCCGAAACCTTCATGCGGCGAGAACGCTTCGGTAGACGTCGGCAGTGATCCGCGCCGTCTCGCGCCAGGAGAACGTCTTGGCCCGTTCGAGGCCCAGGGCGGAGAGTCGCGCCCGGTCCGCGAGCGCACGGCGCACGCCGTCGGCAAGGTCAGCCGTGAAGATCGCCGCGTCGCCGGCGACTTCCTGCATCGCCTCTTCAGGCGCGGCAACGACGGGCGTCCCGCAGGCCATCGCCTCGACCACCGGCAGACCGAAGCCTTCATAGCGCGAAGGGAAGACCAGGCACGCGGCCTGCTGGTATAGCCGAACCAGCTCGTCCTTGGGGACGTACCCGCGCACGTCCGCCCCTCGACGCGTCAACTCGGCGGCGAGCTCCGGATCCTTCGGCGGCCCAACCACGACCAGCTTGCGACCGACCGCGTTCGCTGCATCGATCGCGGCCAGCGGCCGCTTTCGCGGCTCGATCGCGCTGACGAAGAGGAGGAACGAATCGTGGTCGCCCGCCTGCACGAACGCCGGATCTGGGGCGAGCGGCGTGACGACGACCTTGTCCGGCGCCGTCCCGTACAGCTCGATCAGATCGCGCTTCGTCCGCTCGGAGATCGCGAGCACGCGCTCGGCCTTCCGCACCGCGCGACGCACGAAGACCTTGAAGATTGCGAGATCCCAGAAACCGAAGACACTTGGATCTCTCTCCCAGGAGAGGTCCTGCACCGTGACGACCGCAGGACAAGGGCAACGCAGCGGCAGCGCATGGATGAAGTGCGCGACGTCGGGGCGGAGCCGACGCAACAGACCTGGAAGCGCAACCGCCATGCGCAACTCCTGCGATCGAGCGGGAAGCTGCACCGCCTCGATCCCGTCCGGGACGAGCTCCGGGTCTCGCGTCACGGCGACGATGCGAAGATCTTCCGCGACAGCCGGGAGCTCGCGGAGCAACTGCGTGACGTAGGTCTCGTCGCCGGTTCGGTGACGTCCGAGCACGTCGGCGTCGACGAGCACGAGCGGTCGATCGCTCACTGGGCAGCCTCGCGGTAGATCTCGACGGTCGCCGCAGCTACGGCATCCCAGCGAAAGGCGCGGGCGCGCTCGAGCCCACGCGCCACGAGTGCGTCATGCTCCGCGGCGGCGCGTTCGATCCCGGCGGCGATCTCAGCGGGATCGCGCGCATCGACGAGGACGGCGGCACCGTCCGCCACCTCCTCCATCGCAGTGCCCCGGGTGGTGACCACCGGCGCGCCGCAGGCCATCGCCTCCAGGATGGGAATTCCGAAGCCTTCATAGAGCGACGGGTACGCAACACAAGTCGCTCCGCGGTAGAGACGCGCGAGCTCTGCGTCGTCGACCTCCCCGAGCCAGCGAACACCGTTCCCGCGGACTTCGACCCCACCCCAGCCGCGCGCTCCGACGACACGCAGCTCACGGTCTGTGCGGCGGACGGCCTCCACGAGCCGGGCGAGATTCTTCCGCGGTTCGAGCGTTCCGACGGCAAGAACGTAGTCCCCGTCCGCGGCTGGGCCCTCGCGGGTGAATTCGTCGCCGACGGCGTTCGGAACGACACGAATCTTCTCGTCCGGCACTCCGAGCAGCTCGACGAGCTCACGCCGCGTGAACTCGGACACCGCGATCACCCGTTGCGCGGCGCGAAGGACCCCCGGCACGACGCGCGGACTGTAGGCGCGCGTCCAGCGGTTGAACGCCTCCGGGTGCCGGAGCACGGCGAGGTCGTGCACGGTGACGACCAGCGGAACGCTCGAGCGCAGAGGGCCGCGGTACGTCGGACAATGCAGGACGTCGGCGGCGCGTTCCCGTCCGAGCAGGAACGGGTACCAGATCCCGTCGCGCGCCAACGTCGACGAACGACTCTTCCCTCCGAACGAGCGAGTGGAGACCGCCACGTCGTCGCGCCGCTCGAGCTCGCGCATCAGCCCTTTCAGATAACGCGCCGTTCCCGCACGGGTCTGAGCGAGCGGGGAGACGTCGATCGCGACGCGCATCACAGCGCGTCAGCGTAACCCCGGAGGTGAATCCGGCCCGTTTCGAGCCAATCGAAGCGCCTTGCGTGGGCCAGCCCCCGTGAGACGAGCTCTTCACGTTTGGCGAGCGCGCGGCCGATCGCGTCCGCGAACGCCTCGGGGCTCTCCGGATCCGCGCGAACTGCGGCATCCCCGCAGGCCTCGTCCAGCGAAGGGTGCGAGGAGACCACACAGGGAACCCCGCATGCCATCGCCTCGATGATCGGAATCCCAAAACCCTCGAACCGCGACGGGTACGCGAAGACCTCCGCGCCGCGATAGAGGGCAGGCAGTTGCTCGTCGGCGACGTACCCGCGGCCCCCGTCGCCCAGCGACAGCAGCGCGAGGTCGTCGCCGCGTAGTCTCAGCGCGGCCTCGACGACACCGCGGTTCTTGCGCCAGTCCTCGGTCGCGGTCGTGAAGACGTACGGACCGACGCTTTCGTATCGGGCACCATCGGGTCGGTAGCGAGGGTCAACGCCGGGATACGCGATGCGGATCCGCTCGCGCGGAATCCGCAGACGTTCGACGACATCGTTTGCCGTGTACTCCGCGTTCGTGAAGACGACATCGCAGCTCGCTGCCGCACGGGCAGTCGCTGTGTGCATGCGCACCGTGCGCGGATGAAGCCGATCGGGATAGAGCAGCGGGCCCAGATCGTGGATCATGGTGGCGCGGACGCGTGAGCGCCCCGGCGGGACCATCCAGTCAGTGAAATGCAGCACGTCTGTGTGACCGAGGAAGCGTTCTGCGCGCGGACGTCCCAGCCGGCTCCAGGCCGTGCGAACCGCGTGCCCGAACGGCACCGTCACGATCTGCCGCTCGACCGGAAGATCCGCCAGCGCGTCATCGAGCAGCTTCCGCCCGCGGATGCTGACCGGACCGAAGACGACCAGTTCCTGGGATCCGTCCGCCGCCTCCACCATCCCTCTCAGAGCGCCGAGGATGTAGTTGCCCACGCCCGTCCGCGGATGCGAGAGCGGCGTGACGTCATACGCGACCCTCACGGAGCGGCGTAGTGGAACTCGAGGAAGTGCACACCGAGCACGCGGGGATCCGCGGGCCCGGGGACGGCAGTGGGACTCACCGTGAAGGTCGCGACGCAGACCCCGTCGCGCGGTTGCAGCGGGACGGTCAGCATCGCGACGTCGTTGGAGCCGAACGTCACGCTCCTGCCCTCTGCCCGCACGGTCTGTGGACGGCTGACGAGATTCGGGTCGCGGCTCAACTGCGCCGTGACCGCACCGCCCGCGCAGCGAAGGCGTGTGTACGTGACGTGTTTACCTGACCAGGTGTCGTTGGGATAGAGGCCGCGCACGCGATAGCCGATCCGCACGAGCCCGTCGGTCCGCCGTAGCGCCATCCCCCTGCCCTCGTCACGCGCAACGACAGTGCCGGCGAGAGGAACGCTCTCCTCGCTCAGGACGTAGGCGTGACGCACCGGCTTCCCGTCGGCCAGCAGCACGCCGTCCGTTCGTTGGGACACTTGGGTCTCGGGCAGCCCGCCCATCGACGGCTGGCGTAGGTCGTACACCGGCCCGACGCTGCGGTTGAAGAACTCGTTCTCCCACAGCGTGTCGGGATGGTGTGTCGGATCCTTGCCGGAGTAGACGAACGCCACGTCGGCATCGCGGCCGACCGCGGCGTCGATCCAGTCGCGCTGCGGCACGGTGATGCCCTGGTACAACGCACCGACGGACGCCTTCGGGAAGCCGTGATCGAAGCGCTCGATTCGCTCCGTCGCAGACGCGAACCAGAGCAGCACTACCGCAGGTAGGACGAGCGCGTAACGCGCCGAGACGGAGAAGAAGAGGAGGCCGATCGCAGCAGCCGCTGCGACGACCACGACCGGGATCGTGTCGAGCCCGACGATCGTCTGCTGAAGCCACCAGAGCGGCAGCAAGGCGAGGGTGTCCGACTCTGCCGAGGTGTCGATGAGGCGGTGATATGGAATCGCTCCGGGCAGCGCGGCCGCGAGCACGGCCGCAGTCGCGGCGGCGCGAGGAGGTCGCGGCATTCCCCGCTCGATCCACGCCAGGAGAGCGATCAGAAAGAGGGGCGCGACGTAAAACAGGTTGCGCTCCTGGATGCGAGGCGAAAGCGCCGATGCGAAGGCGCCGACCTCGAGCAACAACCAGGCCGTCAGGGGCAGCGCCGCGGCGAGAAAGACGCGGAGCGGTCGGTCGAGCGAACGGGCGACGAACGTCAGGAGCAGGAGCGCCGCAAATGGGGCGATGCCGACGTAGAGGTCGAGCTCGGCGACGTGGAAGATGATCCACTTGAGCACCTGATCTGGCCGGTAGGTCGTGTGACCGGTCACGCTGTAGCTGCCCAATACGTCGTACGGGGAATGGCCGCGGGCAAGCTGGACGACCAGCACGGCCAGCACGGCCGCAGCGAGCGCCGCGTAGAGAACGCGGAAGTCGGCGAGCATGCGCAGGCGGCGTCGGTCCAGCCACGCGAGCAGCAGCGGTGCCGTCGCAACTGCGGGCAGGAGCACGATCGCCTGCGAGCGGGTCAGGAACGCGAGCGCGCAAAGTCCGAGGAGCACCAGTTGCCGCTGGATCGTGGGGCGCTCGAGCGCGAGCACGAGGGCAAGCGCCACGCATGCGAACAGCGGATAGAAGACGGTCTCGGTCATCAGCGTCCCCGTGTACATCAGCGACGGCACGGCGACGGCCAGCAACGCTGCGAGCAGCGAGGGGATCGACGTCATGACCCGGCGCGCGAGGAAGTAGACCGGGATCGCGGTCAACGACATCAGCACCGAGCCGATCGTCTTGGCCGCGGCGTATGCGTCCTGCACCGAACCGAAGACACGCCAGGCCGGTGCGATCAACACCGGATACACGACGCCGTACGCGCCGTGGTGCATGTCACGGATCAGGAAATGGCCCGTCTGCGCGAAGCTCTTGGCGAGCTCCGAGTAGATGAGCTCGTCGACCATGATCCACGGAGCAACGACGCGGCGCGACAGGCCGTAGCGAAAGACCGCGGAGAAGACGACAAGCCCCGCCAGCCACGCCCAGACCGGAACGCGGGCAAGAGGGCTGCGCTGCGGCGGGGGCGCCGGCTCTGGCCGGCCGTTGCGGGCCAGCCCGACGTCGTCGAGCCGGCCTGCGAGCTCCGCCGCGAAGGGTGTCCCGGGCTCGATGCCGATCTCGGCGGCGGCCTGCGCAATTTCGGCCACGACCGCGTCCGCGACAGTGGTTCCCCCTGCGGCTTCTTCGAGTGCGGCCGCATAGTTCTCCGCGACGCGCCCGAGTTCGTGCTCACGCCGCACGTATGCGCGCGCCGCGTCGCTCATGGCGAGCTGCGTGGCCTCGCTCGAGGCGAGCAGCTCCAGGGCTGTCGCGAGCGACGGGATCTCGTCCTCGTCCACGGGCACCTTCAACGCGACGTCGTCCGGCAGCTCGGAGAACCATCCGAGATCGCTGACGACGAGCGGCCGTCCGAGCGAGAGC
>DASVEU010000160.1:0-12468 GCA_036380395.1 Gaiellaceae bacterium | reverse complement strand
ATCGCAACCGTCTCGCACGAGCTCCGCACTCCCCTGACATCGATCCACGGCTACCTCGATCTCCTCGTCGGGGACGAAGCCGGAGAGCTCACCGACGAACAGCGTCATTTCCTCTCGATTGCCGAGCGCAACACCGACCGTCTGCGACGCCTCGTCGATGACCTGCTCCTCGTGTCCGAGCTCGACGCCGGCAAGCTCAGGCTCGAGCTAGGCAACGTCGACCTGCGCGCTCTCGCCCACGAGAGCCTCGAATCCGCACGTCCGCGCGCAGAGGAGGGTGGCATCACACTCGAGTTCCTGGCTGCGAGCCCTGTTCGACTGACCGGCGACAAGCTGCGGCTCGGCCAACTACTGGACAACGTGATTTCGAACGCGCTCAAGTTCACTCCGCAAGGAGGAAGGGTGTCCGTGCGCACGAGCCGGTCGAACGGCTCAGCCGTGCTCGAGGTGGAAGACACAGGGATGGGCATCCCCGCCGGCGAGCAGGAGCACCTGTTCGACCGTTTCTTCCGCACGCAAGCCGCGGAACAGAACGCGATTCAAGGAAGCGGCCTCGGCCTCGCGATCTCGCAGGCCATCGCACAGGCTCACGGCGGGCTGATCGAAGTCACCAGCGCGGAGAACGCCGGCGCCACGTTCCGGATCGTCTTTCCGGCGAATTAATTCGGCAGGCTCTCACGAAAGTGAGGCTCGACGTCGGGCGGAGGCAGGATTTGCACTGATTTGTCGTATAGTTGCAGCGTGGCGCGCAAGCTCGCAGACGTGGCGAAGCAGGCCGGCGTCAGTGAGGCGACGGTGAGCCGGGTTCTCAACGGCAAGCCTGGGATCTCCGATGCCACTCGTGCCGCGGTTCTCACCGCTCTCGATGTGATGGGCTATGAGCGCCCGACGCATCTGCGGGTGCGGCGTGCGCGCATGGTCGGGCTCGTCGTGCCCGAGCTGCAGAACCCGATCTTTCCGGTTCTTGCGGAAGTGGTTGCCGGCGCGCTTGCTCAGCGTGGGTTCAACGCCGTCTTGTGCACGCGGACCGGGAGCATGTCTGAAGCCGAGTACGTCGAGATGCTCCTGGAGCGACAGGTGTCCGGGATGGTGTTCGCCGGCGGGCAGTACGCCGAGGCCGATGCGCCGCACGATCACTATGCGCGCCTGCTGAAGCTGCGGCTGCCGGTCGTCCTCGTCAACGCCGCGGCGGAGCACCTCGACTTCCCGCGGGTGTCGACCGACGACGCCGTCGCGATGGAGCAGGCCTACGGTCATCTCGCCTACCTGGGCCATGAACGGATCGGGCTCATCCTCGGGCCGGCCGACCATGTTCCGTCGCGTCGCAAGCTGGCCGCGTTCGAGGCAATTGCGGCTCGCGCAACCGGACAGGCGCTCGCCGGCGAGCTCGTCGAGCGCACGCGATTCTCCCTGGAGGGCGGGCACGCCGCCGCAACCCGGCTCATCGGACACGGAGTGACCGGAATCGTGTGCGCCAGCGATCCGCTGGCGCTCGGTGCCATCCGCGCGACACGGCGCGCCGGGCTGTCGGTTCCGGACGACATCTCGGTCGTGGGGTACGACGACTCCGCGTTCATGAGCTGCACGGATCCTCCGCTGACAACGGTTCGCCAGCCGATCGAGGCGATCGGGCGCGCCGCGGTTGAGATGCTGGTGGGACAGATCGAGGGTGCGGCGGTCTCCACGGACGAGTTGTTCTTCGAGCCGGAGATCGTCGCCCGCGGCTCGACCGCCGCAGCACGCGTCGCGCTCGCCCCCGCCTGAGCCGCAAGAAATTGCGGTGGTGGACCGCAAAGTAGGAAAAATTCAAGTTCTTGTCCGACTCTTGCATTCGATTGTCGAATGTGCGATCCTCGACGCGAATGACACATCCGGGATCGACGGCAACGACGCCGCAGACACCCGAGCCCGACGACCGGGCCGCACTGGACGGGGCTCGCGCTGATGCGCGGTGGTGGCGTGACGCCGTCGTCTACCAGGTGTACGTCCGCAGCTTCGCCGACGCGAACGGCGACGGAGTGGGAGACCTCGCGGGCGTGCGGGATCGGCTGCCCTACCTGCGCGACCTCGGGGTCGACGCCCTCTGGTTCAACCCCTGGTACCCGTCTCCGCTGGCGGATTGGGGCTACGACATCGCGGACTATCGCTCGATCGATCCGGCCTTCGGGACACTGGAGGAGGCCGAGCAGCTGATCGCCGAAGCCCGGGCGCTCGGGATTCGCACGATCGTCGACGTCGTCCCGAACCACGTCTCCGACCAGCACCCATGGTTTCGCGCTGCCCTGGACTCACCTCCCGGCTCGCCCGAGCGGGAGCGTTTCTGGTTCCGACCCGGCGCCGGCTCCGACGGAGAGCTCCCGCCGAACGGTTGGCAGTCGATCTTCGGCGGCCCAGCGTGGACCCGCACCAACGACGCCGGCGTGCCCGGCGAGTGGTACCTCCACCTGTTCGCGCCCGAGCAGCCGGACCTCAACTGGACACACCCCGATGTCTGGGCCGAGCACGAGGACATCCTCCGGTTCTGGTTCGATCGCGGCGCGGCGGGCGTGCGGATCGACTCGGCGGCGTTGCTCGTCAAGGACCCGAACCTTGCCGAGGAGACACCGCAGCACGAAGCCGGCGAGCACCCGTTCACGGACCGTGACGCGCTCCACGACATCTACCGGCGCTGGCGCTCGATCGCCGACGGCTACCCCGAGCCGCGCGTCCTCGTGGGTGAGGTCTGGTTACCCGACCCGGAGCGGCTCGCCCGCTACCTCCGCCCGGACGAGCTGCACACCGCCTTCAACTTCGACTTCCTCTCGTGCCCGTGGGAGCCGGGACCAATGCGCGCGTCGATCGAGTCCGCACTCGCGGCGCACGCTCCTGTCGACGCGCCGACGACCTGGGTGCTGTCGAACCACGATGTGACGAGGCCCGTCACCCGCTACGGCCGGACCGACACGTCCTTCTCGTTCGAGTCCAAGCGAGACGGGACCCCGACGGACCTGGAGCGCGGCACTCGGGCGGCGCGAGCAGCAGCGCTGCTCGCGATGGCGTTGCCCGGCTCGATGTACATCTACCAGGGCGAGGAGCTCGGCTTGCCGGAGGTTGAAGACATCCCGGCCGAGCGTCGTCAGGACCCGATGTGGCTCCGTTCGGGCGGCGTCGACCCGGGTCGCGACGGCTGCCGCATCCCTCTGCCCTGGGGTGGCGACCGGCCCCCGTACGAGTTCAGTCCGGAGGGAGCCGAGCGGCCCTGGCTCGACCAACCCGACGACTGGGGGCGACTCACGGTCGCAGCGCAGTCAGAGGCCATGACTTCGATGCTCAACCTCTACCGCACCGGGCTGCGTTTCCGCCGCGCCGCACCGTGGTCTGGTGACGGGGCCTTCCGGTGGATTCCTTCGAGCGACTCGGTCCTCGCCTTCGCACGTGGCGAGCGCTTCGCCTGCATCGTCAACTTCGGGCCCGACCCGGTCGCGCTGCCGGTTGGCGCCCACGTCCTCATCGCCAGCAACGAGCTCGAAGGAGGTGAGCTCCCGCAGGACACCACGGTCTGGCTCCGCCAGGCCCAGGATCAAGCTCCGTCCGGGGACACATTGCCCGGACGAGAACACAGCATTGGCTAGGTCAACACGGACCCGCACCGGCTCAGCGACATGGTGCGCAAGAAAGGAGTAGGACCATGAAGTTCACCCGTAGAGCCACGACCGTTTCCGTCGCCGTGGCGGGCCTGCTGGCTGTGTGCGCCGGCTTGGTCTCGAGCGCGGCCGCGAAGAGCGGGTCCGCCGGTGCGACGGTCACGATCAACGTCGCAGCGCTGCGTCCCGGTAGTTCGAGCGACGCACAGAAACAGTTCGACGACAACGTGGCGTTGTTTGAGAAGCAACATCCGAACATCGATGTCAAAGCGGTCGAGTACGCGTGGAACGGAGCCACCTTCGCGGCGCAGCTGGCCGCAGGGCGTCTGCCGACGGTTTTCACCGTCCCGTTCACAGACGCGCGCACGCTCGGTGAACACCGTCAGGTCGCCGACATCACCGCCGGTGTGAAGAAGTGGCCCTACTACAAGAAGTTCCAGAAGACGATCATCGCGGAGGCGACGACGTCCAAGGGCCGCATCATCGGCGTTCCCTACGCCGCGTATGCGCAGGCGCTCCACTACAACCGTGCGCTCTTCAGCAAGGCGGGCCTCAATCCAAACAAGCCGCCGACGACGTGGGCGCAGCTCCGGAAATATGCGAAACAGATCTCGGACCGGACCGGGGCGGCCGGGTACGCGCAGATGGGTCTCAACGACAACACCGCCGGCTGGATCGCGACCACTGTGACCTACACGCTCGGCGGCCGGATGGAACAGGGCCGCGGGACGACCGCGACCGCAACGCTCAACAACCCGTACACCGTCCAGGGCCTGAACCTGCTCCGGCAGATGCGCTGGACCGACAAATCGATGGGCTCGACGTTCGATTACACCTGGCCGACGATCAATCAGGCATTCGCGGCGGGCAAGATCGGCATGTTCATCAACGGCTCGGACATCTACACGTTCCTCGTCCAGGCCGCGAACCTCGATCCGAAGATCTACGGAATAGCGCCGCTGCCGCTGGCCAAGAACAAGAACGCCGGCGTGCTGGGCGGCGGATCGATCGCGGTCGTACGGCCTGACACGAAGGGTGCGAAGCTGGATGCCGCTCTGAAGTGGATCGACTTCTTCTACATGGAGAAGCTGATCAAGAAACCGGCGGCGCTCCGAGACGCGAATATTCTCGTCGCGAACAAGCAGCCTGTTGGCGTTCCGGCGTTCCCGATCTTCAACAAGAAGCAGTACGACGTCGCCAACTCCTGGATCAAGCCCTACGTCAACGTTCCGATCAACCAGATGGCGCCGTTCCTGAAGGGCATCTTCAAGCAGAACCTCTACCCGGAGCCTGCTGCCTCGACGCAGAGCGTGTACCACGCGCTCGATCCGGTCGTTCAGGCGGTGTTTGCGGACAGGAACGCCAACATCGCGGACCTGCTTGCGCAGGCGAACCAAGTCGCCCAGAAGGCCATCAGGGAAGGGAACTAGCTTCTTGACGGGCTGGCTCGACGGGGAGCCCTCGTGGCTCCCCGTCGGCTGGTCCGGCGACGCGGCTGCCCGGGCGGCGTAAGGTGAGCGCGGCGAGGGTGAGAGCTCGGGACCGTGCCGTGGACAACTTTGACGTGATCTCAGGTGCCGAGGCGCGTCGCCGCGACCGCCGCTCACCTCTCACGTGGGTACGCGGCGGCGGCCTAGCCGCTCTTGCTTTCGCCCTGCCCATGCTCGTGATCTTCGCGGCGTTCTCGTGGTATCCGATCACGAGGCTCGTGGTCCTCTCGCTACAGCACACGAACCTCGTCGATCCGCCGACGTGGGTGGGTCTGCAGAACTTCCGGGACGTGATCAACGACCCGCTTTTCGCGACGGCTGTCAGGAACACCGCCTACTTCGCGGCCCTCGCCCTGGTCTTCGGTTATCCGATCCCGCTCATCGCCGCAGTGCTGATCAGCGAGTCGCGCCGCTTCCGCGGGATCTACAGCGCGCTTGCCTACCTACCCGTCGTCATCCCGCCGGTCGTCGGCGTGATGCTCTGGAAGTACGTCTTCTACGAGCCGAGCAGCGTCGGCCTCTTCAACACGATTCTGGGCTGGGTCCATCTGGGACCGTACGGCTGGCTGCAATCCCCCGGCACCGCGATGCCGGCGCTCGTCGTCGAGTCCACGTGGGCGAACGCGGGCGCGACGATGATCATCTACCTCGCCGCACTGACGGCGGTGGACACCGATCTGTACGACGCGGCGTCCGTGGACGGTGCGGGCCTCTGGCACAAGATCTGGCACATCACGCTGCCTCAGCTGCGGGGCGTCCTGCTGATCACGCTGATTCTCCAGATCATCGGAACGGCCCAGGTCTTCCTCGAGCCCTACCTCTTCACCTCGGGTGGGCCAGCGAACGCGACGCTCACCGTCTTGCTGCTCGTCTACCAGTACGCATTCGGGAACTCCGTCGGCGTCGGTTTTGGTGACGCGGCTGCGCTGAGTCTGATGCTTGCGGCCTTCCTGGCCGTTTTCTCTCTCGTGTTCATCCGGGCGACCCGGTCCTGGAGTACGAGGTGATGAATCTTCGTCTCCGTCGGGCCGAGGTGACCGAAGACGCAACCGGCGGCCTCCTGTCGTACACGGACTGGGCGCGCCGTGACATCAAGTGGCTGTTCGGCTCCGCGCAGGCGCTCCTGCTCGTCCTGCTCGTCCTGATCGGGCTAGGGCCGTTGGTCTGGCTCGCGAAGGGAGCCGTCACGCCGACCATCGACACGCTCAGGAATCCACTTGCCCTCTTCCCGCACGGGGTGGCCTGGAGCAACCTCACCGATGCGTGGTCGAAGGTGAACGTCGGCCGCTATTTCTGGAACACGATCGTCCTCGCGATCGGGTCCTGGTTCTGTCAGATCGTTGTCGCGACGACGGGCGCATTCGTGCTCTCCGTGCTCCGGCCCGCCTGGGGGCGAGTCGTCAACGCGCTCCTGCTCGGGACGCTCTTCGTGCCGGTCGTCGTCTTGATCGTTCCCCTCTACATCGAGGTCGTCCATCCACCGCTCATCCACCATTCGTTCGCGGAGAGCTACTGGGCGATCTGGCTCCCGGCGGGCGCGAGCGCATTCAACGTCGTGCTGATGAAGCGCTTCTTCGACAACCTGCCGCAGGAGCTCTTCGAGGCCGCGCGCATCGACGGCGCCGGCCCGATCCGTCTCTTCTGGTCGATCGTGTTGCCGCTTTCGAAGCCGATCCTCGGAGTCGTCTCGATCTTCGCGATCCTCGCGGAGTGGAAGAACTTCCTCTGGCCGTTCCTGGTCCTCACGAACAGCCCGGATCGCCAGCCGCTGTCAGTGCGGCTGCCGGCCATCCAGGCGCAGACGCAACTGGGCGTCCTCCTCGCATCGATGCTGATCGCCGCGCTCGTTCCGATCCTGGGCTTTCTGATCTTCCAGCGGTCCTTCCTGCGTGGTTCTGGATTCGGCGGGGCCCTCAAGGGCTGACTTGCACGGCTCGGACGGTGATCCCGCGGTGGCGAGGGACATGACCGGCGTGCGCATCACGCACATCGGCGGGCCGACGGCTCTGATCGAGGTAGACGGCGGCTCCGGTTCGGAGCCGCGGTCGAGCTAGCAGCCTCGGCGAGTGACTTCCCAGACGCATGAGAGGGCCGCTTGCCACGGCCCTCTCCCTCCGTCAGTGGGCTAGGGGCCGTAGCCGCCGCCCGTTCCCGTGCCGGTCGCGCTCTTCACGACCTTCGCTCCGGCCGGCGAAACCGCATCCCACACACCGCCGAAGGCGTTGATGCCCTCGCCGTTCGTCTGGCCCTTCGCCGTGTCCTTCGCGAAGGTGTAGAGCGGGTGCCGCTTGTAGGTCACCTGCAGCCGTCCGTCCGTCCGCTTCGTCGTTCCGAGCAGGGACGCCTTGGCGCCTGCTGTCGCTTGTAGCTTCCCGGACGCGATCAACGGCGGCCAGAACGTCGCGCACTGGCCGGTGCAGGAGCTCTTGCCGTTCTTGTCCTTCCCGAACATGTAGAGCGTGTGTCCATGCGAGTTGACGAGGACCCGCCCGAGGCTTGTCGACGTCGTTGAGACGACGGTCGCCTTTGCGGGTGCGGCGTTGCTCGCCATCGGGTTGAAGAGGAACGTGAGCAACGCGAAGATTCCGAGCGCTGCGGCCGTCAAGACCATCCACGAGCCCGGCACCGTCGCGCGGGCAGCATGGGAACGGTCGTTCATTCGCATATCCGACTCCTTGTCTAGTGGGTTGCCGTCCATCCCAGACAAGATGTCGGTGGCGGCACTGGCCGGGCATCGGTGCCAACACGAAAACGTGACTCCTGCTAGCAGGCAACTCCGCGTTCGGGTCTGCGGGAGCGACCGTGATCTCGGCCCAGGTTGTCATGGCTCGCATACCGCGGCACGATTGCCTCATGAACGCTCCCCAAGGCGGGATCTTCGCCCTCGGCACCGCCTCCCACGCTTATCTGGAGTTCGATGTCTCGAACGGCCGGAAGGGACGCGACCTGGTGGCGGCGATCTCTTCGCTGCGTGAGCCGAGGACGACGATGGGTGGCGTCAACCTGGTCTCAGGGTTCAGGCCGGAGCTCTGGCGAGAGGCTGCCCCCGATGGCGCGCCCGCCGAGCTCGAGGGGTTCAACGAAGACCTGATCGGCATCGAGGGTTTCGTGATGCCGGCCACGCAGCACGACGCCGTTCTGTGGCTCTCGGGAAGCGCGTACGACGTGGTCTTCGACGTGGCACGAAACGCTATTGCCGAGCTCAACGGGCTGGGCTCGATCGTCGAAGAGACCTCGAGCTGGCCCTATCGACACGACCGCGATCTGACCGGCTTCATCGACGGTACCGAGAACCCCACTCTGGTCGAGGCCCCCGAGCTGGTCCTCGTGGCCGAGGGAAACCCTGGAGCGGGAGGGACGATCCTGCTGCTGCAGAAGTGGGCTCACGACGCCGCCGCGTGGGAATCGCTCTCAGTAATAGAACAGGAGCGCGTGATCGGCCGGATGAAGCTGGACAGCGTCGAGCTCGAGGACAAGGCACCGGACTCCCATGTGGCGAGCACCGACCAGGACAGCTTCGGCAAGATCTTTCGGCGCAACATGCCTTATGGCACGGTCACCGACCACGGCACCATGTTCGTAGGCTTCAGCTCGGAACAGCGGCCGCTTTCCACGATGCTGGAAAGCATGGCGGGATTGACCACCGGCGTCCGCGACGCGCTCACGCTCTACACACGGGCAGTCACCGGGGCGTACTACTTCGTCCCGTCGACCGACTGGCTGGGCCGCTTTGCGTAGCCCGGCCGATGTGAGCAAGATGGACGTGTGAGTCCGCCCAGATCGACCCCAACCCGCGATCAGAGCAAGAACGCCGCCGCACCGCCGTCGCCGCGAGGATCTTCGCCGACGCCGCCGCAGCCGCCCCGCTTTGTCTTCAGCCGGCGCTGGATCATCTTCGCGCTCGGGCTCCTGCTCCTGAACTTCTACCTGGGCTCGCGGGCGACGCAGCCGACGTCACGCGTCCGCGTTCCGTACAGCCCGTTCTTCCTGGAGCAGGTGACAGCAGGCCACGTGAAGGAGATCACGTCCAAGGGCACCGCAATTCAAGGCACGTTCACGAAGAAGGAGCAGTACGCCGGAAGCAAGCCGACCACGAAGTTCCAAACGGAGATCCCCGCGTTCGCCAACAACGACGCCCTGTCGGCGCTGCTCCAGCAGAAACGCGTAGTCGTGAACGCCGAACCGCTCGACACCGGAGCACCGTGGTGGCAAAACCTCCTGCTCGGTTTCGGGCCGACGCTTCTGTTCATCTTCCTGCTGTTCTGGCTGATGCGAAGGGCGGGAAACGTTCAGAACGTGCTGGGATCGTTCGGCCGGTCGCGCGCGCGTCGCTACCAACCCCCCGGCGACCGGGTGACGTTCGAGGACGTGGCGGGCATCGACGAAGCGAAGGCGGAGCTGACAGAGGTGGTCGATTTCCTGCGTCATCCGGAGAAGTACCGAAAGCTCGGAGGCCGGATACCGCACGGCGTGCTCCTCTCGGGCCCGCCCGGCACCGGCAAGACGCTGCTCGCGCGGGCGGTCGCCGGTGAGGCGGACGTTCCGTTTTTCTCGATCGCCGCGTCCGAGTTCGTCGAAGCCATCGTCGGCGTGGGCGCGTCGCGCGTGCGTGACCTGTTCGTACAGGCGAAGCAGGACGCGCCCGCAATCGTCTTCATCGACGAGCTCGACGCGATCGGCCGGTCGCGCACGTCCGGAGTCGCGGGCTTCAGCGGCGGCAACGACGAACGCGAGCAGACCTTGAATCAGATCCTGACCGAGATGGACGGCTTCGACTCGTCGACCAACGTGATCGTCATCGGTGCGACCAACCGTCCGGACGTGCTCGACCAGGCACTACTCCGACCCGGTCGATTCGACCGCAGGGTCGCGGTGCAGCCTCCGGATCGCGCCGGCCGAGAGGCGATCCTCAAAGTGCACACGCGCGGCGTTCCTCTCGGGCCCGACGTCGACCTCGGGAGGATCGCGTCGACGACGCCGGGCATGGTCGGGGCAGATCTCGCGAATCTCGTCAACGAAGCTGCGCTGCTCGCGGCAAGACGGAGCCACGAAGTCGTCGACGAGTCAGACTTCACCGACGCGCTCGAGCGGATCATCTTGGGAGCCGAGCGGCAGGTGATGATGAGCCTCGAGGATCGCCGCCGCACCGCCTATCACGAGGGTGGTCACGCGATCGTCGGCATGCTCACCGAGGGCGCCGACCCGGTGCGGAAGGTCTCGATCATCCCACGCGGCCTTGCGCTCGGCGTGACGTTCGCGGCGCCGGAGAGCGACCGCTTCAATTATCGGGAGCCAGAGATCCAGGCGAAGATCAACGTCGCTCTCGGCGGCCGCGCCGCAGAAGAAATCGTGTACGGCGAGACGAGCACCGGCGCCGAGTCGGACATCCAGCAGCTCACGGAGATCGCCCGCCAGATGGTCGGACGCTGGGGCATGAGCTCAGCGATCGGCCCGATTGCGGTGATACCTCGTGACGGTCAGGGCGCGTTCCTGCCGGGTGCCGCCGAGGTCTCGCCGGATACGCAGAAGCTCGTCGACACAGAAGTGCGCCGCATCGTCGAGGAATCCCACCAGGCGGTCATTGCTCTGCTCGAGGAGAATCGCAGCAAGCTGGATTCCCTTGCGAATGCACTGCTCGAGCACGAGACCCTCGACGAGGAAGATGCGTACGCGGCTGCCGGCGTCCCGCGAACGAGCTCGACGAGCGTCGCGGACTCGTTGGCGGCAGCAGCGGCGGCTCGATCGCGACTCGCGCGCTAACGCCCGACGCGTTCCGTCAGTGAGCTTCCTCTTGGGCCGTGCGTTCGGCTGTCGGAAGTGCCTCGAGGCGCTCGTCTGGAATCGGCTTGCCACTCTCGATCGAGAGGCCGTAGGTCCCGGCGACGAGACGGGCCTCGGCCCGCTCGAGCGCAGCGAGATCCTCGCGTAGGTCGTCGGCCAGACCCTCGTCGAGCTCGTCCTGATACAGGTCCGAGCCGAGGTTGGCGGGATTGTCCTCGGCCGGCTCGCCGGTGTCCGTGTGCGCGCGCTTTACGAGCGACCGCTCGATTCGCTCGCGCTCTCGGGCCAGGAGCTCGCGTGCCCGCTCAGGATCCACGGGTGCCACGTTACCTCGATGTTGCGCCGCGACGTACCCTGACCCTCGATGGGCATGTTCTTCCACTCTTCTGATGCGCCGCCGGAGCGCCCCGCCGACCCGGAGGTGCGGCGCGCGAACCTGAACCGCATCGGCCGGCTCTTTGCCGCCTACAGGATGCGGCTCGGCGGAGTCCTGCTGCTGATCGTCGTCTCGGCCGGGCTCGGCGTCGTCCCGGCCTTCCTGCTCAAAAACGTGCTCGAGGCGATCGGACGGAACGACACGACGTCGCTCTCGTACAACGCGGGCGGGATCATCGCAATTGCGATCGCGACCGGCGTGCTCGGGGTCATCCAGACGCTCCTCTCCAACCAGATTGGCCAGCGCGTGATGCACGACCTGCGCGCCGCGGTCTTCCGCCATCTGCAGCGCCTCTCGCTTGCGTTCTTCACCCGCACGCGTACGGGCGAGGTGCAGTCGAGAATCTCGAACGACATCGGTGGTGTGCAGAACGTCGTCACGAACACGGCGACGTCGATCGCGTCGAACGTGACGACCGTCGCCGCGACGATGGTGGGCATGCTGGTGCTGAACTGGAAACTGGCGCTGTTTGCGTTCGCGCTGATCCCCTTCTTCGTGTTGCTCACGCGCCGCGTCGGCAACGAAAGGCGTCGGATTGCCAAGACGACGCAGGAGACGCTCGCCGACATCTCGAGCCTCGTGCAGGAGTCGCTCTCGGTCTCGGGGATCCTGCTCGGGAAGACGATGGGGCGCGGAGACGAGCTCGCCGACCGCTTCGAAGCCGACTCGCTGCGCCTCGCTTCACTCGAGGTGCGTCAGCGGATGGCAGGCCGCTGGGTGATGGCGTCGATCCAGACGAGCTTCGCGATCATGCCCGCCGCGGTCTACTGGTTCGGCGGGCTCGCGCTCGCGCACGGATCGTCCGCGATCTCGATTCCGATGCTCGTCGCCTTCACGACGCTGCAGACGCGGCTCTTCTTTCCGGTCGGGTCCCTGCTCGGCGTCGGCCTCGACGTGCAGACCTCCCTTGCGTTGTTCGACCGCATCTTCGAATACCTCGACCAGCCGATCGACATCGAGGAGAAGGCGGACGCGCTCGCCGTGGGGCAGGCCGGCGACGTCGTCTTCGATCAGGTCTGGTTCCGCTACGGCGACGACTGGACGCTTCAAGACGTCTCGTTCACGGTGGCCGCAGGCACGACGACCGCGCTCGTGGGAGAGACCGGCTCGGGCAAGACGACGCTCGGCTACCTCACGG
>DASVEU010000159.1:0-11053 GCA_036380395.1 Gaiellaceae bacterium | reverse complement strand
CTCCTCGTCCTCGCTCACTACTCCGGCCACCGCACGCTTGGCGATCCTCACCTCGACTCCTTCTGCGACCTCGACCCGCACCTCGTCGCCCTCGACCGCGGTGACCGTCCCATAGAGGCCGCCCGCGGTGACGATCTCCTTCCCGACGGCGATCTGCGTGAGCAGCCTCTGCGCCTCCTGCTGACGGCGGCGCTGCGGCCGGATGATCAGGAACCACATCAGGGCCAGCAGAACGAGAACGAAAATGTAGGCAGACACCAGGCCTCCTCAGGCGGCGGCCGATGCGAGCCGGCCGAGCGCTTCGGATTTGTACGCCGCCAGCCGGCCTTCCTCGATCGCCGCACGCGCGTTCGCGGTCAGGTCAAGGACGAATCGTAGATTGTGGAGGCTCAGGAGGCGTAGCCCCAGCAGCTCTTCCTGGTTGATCAGGTGGCGCAGATAGGCGCGGCTGAACCGGGTGCAGGCTGGACATCGGCAGCTCTCGTCCAGCGGACGAGGGTCGCGGGCAAAGCGGGCATTGCGGAGATTCAGCCGACCCTCCCATGTGAGCGCGCTACCCGTGCGGGCAGTCCGCGTCGGTAGCACGCAGTCGAACATGTCGACGCCGCGCTCGATCACCTCGAGCACGCCTTCCGGATCGCCGATGCCCATGAAATACCGCGGCTTGTTCGCCGGAAGCTCGCTCGCGGCCCACTCCGTCGTTTCGAACATCAGTCCTCGCTCCTCGCCGATTGCGAGGCCGCCGAGCGCGTGACCGTCGAAGCCGAGCTCGGCGATCTCCGCGATCGAGCGGCGGCGCAACTCGGAGTCGGACGCGCCCTGCGCGATCCCGAACAAGAGCTGGCCCTCGGCGCGCGGGGCCTGGTGCTGGCGGCGAGCCCACAGCGTCGTCCGCCGCACTGCCTCTGCGAGCTCCGCGCGCGGAATGTCGGCGGGCGGACAGATGTCGAGGCACATTGCGATGTCCGAGCCGAGCGCGGCCTGAATCCCCGCGACCGACTCGGGAGTGAAGCGCGCGGCAGCACCGTCGTAGACGGAGCGGAAGGTGACGCCGTCATCGTCGACAGCGACGATCGTGTCGCGTAGGGAGAAGACCTGAAAGCCGCCGGAGTCGGTGAGGATGGGTCCGTCCCAGCCCATGAAGCGATGCAGCCCTCCGAGCTCGGCGATCACGTCTTCTCCCGGACGGAAGTGCAGGTGGTACGTGTTGCCGAGGAGGATCGGCGTGCCGAGCGCGCGCAGCTCTTCGGGATCCACCGTCTTGACCGTCCCCTTCGTCCCGACGGGCATGAAAGCCGGCGTCGGGACCTCACCGTGCGTGGTGCGGAGGAGTCCCGCCCGCGCCGCGCCGTCCGTCGCGGTCACGGTGTACGTGTCGCTCATCGAACGGACCGCTCGTAGAGGCTCATGTTGCGGCCGTCGAGGACGAGGTCGCCGCGATGCTCGAAGCCGAGGTCCTCGTAGTAATCGCGGATTCCCGGATTGTCGCCGAGACAGTCGACCCGCAGGAACTCACGCCCCGCCTCGGCCGCTTCGGCGTTGGCCCACTCGACGATCGCCGCACCGATGCCGCGCCCGGCCCGGTCGCGCCGCACGGCGAGCTTGTGCACGTAGAAAGCGTCCGGCGGCCGTTCGCCCCAGTAGATCGGGTCGTCGAGCAGCATCGAGACGGTCGCCACCGCCTCACCTTCCTCCGACTCGACCACGTAGACCTCACCGCGGTCGATCGCTGCGGCGAGCTGGTCGCGGGGAAACGGCAGCGGCCACTGGCTGAAGCCAAGATCACCGACCCACTCCGTTGCCTCGTCGAGCAACGCGGCGACGGTCACGGCGTCTTCCTGGTGCGCGCGGCGGACGTTCACAGCACCAGCATCGCATCGCCGAACGAATAGAAGCGGTACCGCTGCTCGACCGCCGTCCGGTAAAGCCGCCGCGTCTCCTCCACCCCTGCGAAGGCCATCACCAGCGCGAGCAGCGTCGAACGCGGGAGGTGGAAGTTCGTCAGCAGTGCATCCGTTCGCAGGAAATCGAAGCCCGGCGTGACGAAGAGATCGGTGCGGCCGGAGAGGGGCCCGCCGCGCGCGATCGTCTCGAGAACACGAACGGTGGTCGTCCCCACGGCCAACACTCTGGACGCAGCGCTGATGCGCTGCCACGCGTCGGGCGTCACGGCGTACCGCTCGCCGTGCAGCTGGTGCTCGCCGAGGTCTTCGGCGACGACCGGACGGAAGGTGTCGAGCCCGACATGCAACGTGACACGCTCGACGTCGAGCCGCGCGAGCAGCTCCTCCGTGAAGTGCAAGCCGGCCGTCGGCGCGGCGGCCGAGCCCGCGTCGCGCGCAAAGACCGTCTGGTAGCGCCCCGGGTCGGCGAGCGGCTCCGTGATGTATGGGGGCAGCGGCGTCTCGCCCGCAGGCTCGCCGTGCAGGCGGAGACGCCAGCGTCCCTCACCGAGGTGTTCGATCAGCTCGACCGGTCCGTAGCGCCTACCGGGCCGCAGGCGCCGCGTCGGGCGGGCCAGGCCTTCCCAGAGCCCGTCCTCATCAAGTCGCTCGAGCAGCAGGACCTCGCCCTTCGGCCCTTCGATCGGAATCCGAGCCGGGACGACCCGAGTGTCGTTCACGACGACGAGCGCGTCGCCGATCACGTCCGGTAGCTCTGCGAACCTGCGCTCGTGCACCCTCTGGGAAGCGCGTGGGTAGACCAGCAGTCGCGACTCGTCGCGGCGCGCCACGGGATGCTGAGCAACAAGCTCCGGCGGGAGGTCATATTCGAGCTCCCTCGTTTTCATCCGGTGCCCACGGTACCCTTGCCGGACATGGACGACAGCGTCGTCGGGCGCGCACAGGAACGGGTCGAGCAGCGGTCGGAAGGCGCCGCCCTCGACAGCCTCCTCATCCGAGCACGCGAGCAGGTCGACTCGCTCGCAGCCGCAGCGACGGCGCTCGAGGAGACACTGCCGGCGTGCGTCGGCGAGGCAGTGCGCAACGAGGCGCAGCCGGTCGGACGCAACCTCGCCGAGATCCGCGGGCTGATGAACCAGGTCCTCCGGCGACTCGAACGCATCGAGGCCGACCAGCTCGGCGAGCGCAATGCGCGCGTCGACGACCTCGCCCTGCTCGTCGACCTCGTCTCATCCGGCTGGAAGGGCGTCGACACGAGGCTTGCGCGCATGGAGAGTGTCATCAGCAGGCTGGAGCAAGGCATGCAGGAAAACCGCGGCGCGGTCGTCTACCGGATGGAAGACCGCCGTCCGGACGCAGCCAGCTCCTAGCGTCCCAATCCCTCTAGGTCACCGAGAGGATGACCGCCGCGGTGACGGCCCAGCCTGCGATGCAGAGCAGGATCGGCGCGTCGCGCAACAGGATCTCTTCCGGTTCCTCGCCGAGGTCGCGCCGGTGCATGAGGAGTAGATAGCGGAACACCCCGAAGAGGACGAACGGGATCGTGATCATCATCGCCTTCGAGTCCCGCGCCGTGAACGTGTACAGGCAGTACGAGATCACCGTTGACGCGGCCACGACGGTCACGAGCTGGTCGACGAGCGCAAGCGAATAGCCCTCCAACACGGGCCGCCCGGGAGTGGCCTCGGCGCCCACGAGCACGAGCTCGCCCCGGCGTTTGGCGAGCGCGAGGAAGAGCGCGAGCAGCGCCGTGCAGAGCAGGAGCCAGGGCGAGATCCTCACGTGTACCGCCGCTGCGCCCGCCGCTGCACGTACGACGAACAGCCCGCCGATCGTCATCACGTCCAGCAAGACCACGTGCTTGAGCGAGAGCGTGTACGCCGCCTGCAGCGCGAAGAACGTGCCGAGGAACAGGATCGAGGCCAGGCCCAGCGGCGCCACGAGCAGCACTGCCCCAACGACCAACACGGCCGCGAGCGCTTCGGCCAGACGCGGCGACAGCTCGCCGTGTGCGATCGGCCGCAAACGCTTGGTGGGATGCACGCGGTCGTGGGGCGCGTCGCGGACGTCGTTCACGAGATAGCTCGCACTCGAGGCCGCGCAGTACGCGGCGAAGGCGGCAATCGCCTCGACCCACCGACTGAGATCGCCGAGCTTTGCGGCGAAGATGATTCCCGCGAAGAGGAGAAGGTTCTTCGTCCACTGCCGGGGCCGCAACGAGACGAGCGCCGCGCGAAGCGGCGAGCGCCGGCGTGGCAGCTCGTAGACGGTTGTCGTCTTCGGAAGGCCCATGCGGACCGGAGACTATTCCGGCCCGGACGGGAGGACGAGCTCGAAGCGACTGCCCTCGCCGGGACGGGAGTCGAGCGCGATGCTTCCACCCAGCGCGGCAGCGAGCTCGTGGGCGATCGCCAGCCCGAGCCCGGTGCCCGAATCGTCCCGGGACCAGAACGGCCGGAAGATCCTCTCCCGCTCCTCGAACGCGACGCCCGGGCCGTTGTCGTCGATCGCAACCGACACGCGGCCGTTCGACGCGCTCAGCTCGAGCTGCACCCGCCCGCCGTCCGGGGTCCAGCGAAACGCGTTCGAGAGCAGGTTGGAGATGATCTGCAACACGCGGTCGCCGTCGGAGAGGATGGTGGGCTGCGCCTCGAACCGCTTCGCGTAGTCGATGCTGCGGCGGCGGGCCTCCTCGCCGAAGGCGTTGTACGCCTGATCGCAAAGCCGCTCCATGTCCACTTCCTCCGTGTGCACGGTGAAGCGATGTGCTTCGAGCTTCGCAAGATCGAGGACGTCGCCGACGAGCCGCTCCAGCCGCGCGCCCTCCCGCGCGATCACCTCGAGGGAGGCTGCGCGCGCCTCGGGATCCTCCGCGACTCCCTCCCGGAGAGCGTCGACATGACCGCGGATCGCAGTCAAAGGCGTCCGCAGCTCGTGCGAGACGCTCATCAGGAAGTTGCGTTCCTGACGCTCGGCATCGGAGAGGCGCGTAGCCATCTGCCGGAAGCTGTCCGCTAGGTGCCCGATCTCATCGCTGCCGCGAACCTCCGGAAGGTCGACGTCGTAGCTTCCGCGCGCGATCTCGTCCGTCGCGCGCGACAGCGCCAGGACGGGCCGAGTGATTCGGCGCGACAGGTACCAGCCGAGCAACCCCGCTACGAGGATGCCGCCGAGCGAGGCGAGCGCCAGCCGTTCGAGCAGCGGTACCAGCTGCTGAGTCAACTCCGTCTTCGGCTTCGCGACGATCAGGTCCCCGAACGCAGGCCCCTTCTTCTCCAGCTTCAGCGGACGCGCAACTGCGACATAGGTCTTGTTCGCACGCGGTGGTGTGAACTCGAACGTAATCGTCCTACCCGACCGCCAATCGACGGTGCTCTGCGGTAGGAGTTCCAGTCCGACGTTCTTGCCGGGGACCGGCGACACGCCTACGTAGAAGAGGCGATCGCCGGTTGCGCGTTCGAGCTGTCTCGCGATGCGCGGCAGTGCGCCGGTGTCGTTGGCCGTGATCGCCTGCTGGGCGAAGACCTCCGTGAGACCGACCGCCTCGCGGCGAAGATCGGCCTTGGAGCGGTTGAGGACGTAGCCCTGGAAGAGCCGTAGCGCCACCACCGACGCTATGAGCCCGCTCACGACGATGCCGAGCAGGAAGAGCGCCGGCAGCCGGAAGCGCAGCGAGCTGAACATCAGGACCTACAAGGTACTGCTCGGCCCTGCTAGGCCTTGACCGCGTCCCGCGCGGGCGAGACCTTGTAGCCGACCCCCCACACGGTCACGATCGGCGAGGCCTCGCCGAGCTTTCGCCGCAACTGGCGCACGTGAACGTCCACCGTCCGCGTGTCTCCGGCAAAGGTGTAGCCCCAGACTCGCTCGAGCAGCTGGTCACGCGTGAGCACAAGGCCGCGATGGTCGAGCAGCTCCCAGAGGAGGTCGAACTCCTTCGGTGCGAGCTGTATCTCCTCGGGGCCGACCTTCACCTCCCGCCGGCCGGCGTCGATCACGAGGTCGCCGTGTTGCAGGACCGCGCTCTCGGGCTCCTTCCGCTCAGGCGCGGCGCGGCGCAGGATCGACTTCACGCGCGCCACGAGCTCGCGTGGATTGAACGGCTTCGTCATGTAGTCGTCGGCGCCGACCTCGAGGCCGATGATCTTGTCGACGTCCTCGTCGCGTGCGGTCAGCATCAGAATCGGCACATCGGACTTCTGGCGGATGCGCCGGCAGATCTCGATGCCGTCGATGTCCGGCAGCATCAGATCGAGGACGATCAGCGACGGCTGCTCACTCTGCGCGGATGCGAGCGCGTCGGTGCCGTTCGACGCGGTGCGGACCTCGTAACCCGCGTTCTTCAGGTAGAGCGAGACGAAGGACGCGATCGACGCTTCGTCCTCGACGACGAGCACTGACTGCGTACTGGCGCTCAAAGGGATTCCCCTAGGGACTGGTAGACGAGAGAGGGAATGGGAGCGAAAACTCCGGCATCGGGAGGTACTCCGCACCGTTCACGGAATACGACCCGTCGTCCACGGTGCCTGCCCCGTCCAGCGTCACGTTCCCCTTGCCCACGAGCGAGAGGTTGATGCCGCGTCCCCTGACAACGATTCGGAACGAACCACCGATGATCCGGAAGCGCACCTTCGTCCCTCGCCACGTCGTGGTCGTGTCGTTTTTCTCCACCGGCGGAAAGTCGTCGCCGGTGACGATCGGGCCGGTGCCGTCGCCTTCGATCGGGTCGCTGATCGTGACCGATCCGCGTGCGAAGCTGCCGATGACTCCACCTCGGGCAGAGATCGTGATCGTGCCGCGCGCGTCCTGCACGGAGAGCGTGCCGTCGGTGGCGCCAGAGGTACGCGCAGCCGAGGCCGCGGGCAAAGCCAGCGCTACGAGCAGGCCAAAGGTGAGGAGCCGCCTCATCACGAATCAGTATCGACGCTCCAATTGTGCCCTGCATCATTGGAACGTAAGGAGATTGTAAGGCGGGCACCGCAACGGCCGGCAGCTGACAACGGTAAGCCCGAACCGGGCGAGCAGGACCGTCCGATGCGGCCACGAAGATGAAAGCTGTGACCGAACTGACTCGTTCCGAACGGACGTCGCGACTGCTCGTGGCGCGGCTCGATGCGCTCGCGAGCGTGGCTTCGCAAATCAGCCACGTGGAAGCCGAGCGTCTCGTGGAGCTAGCTTCCATCGCCACGATGCACGCCGTCGCGCTCGAGACGCTCAAGGCGGAGAAGGCCGAGGCCATCTGGCGAGAGGCGCATGCGCGCCACCCGCAGCTGCCGGAGGTCGTGGTTGAACTGCCCGAGCGACTCGCCGCCTAGCCAACTAGTACTCGTAGAAGCCGCGCCCCGCCTTGCGGCCGAGTGCGCCCTCCTGCTGCATTCGCACCAGGCGTTCCGGTGGCGCCATGCGTTCCTCGTCGAGCTTTCCGTGCAGAGCCTCTGACGCGTGCACGTGCACGTCGATGCCGATCAAATCGATGAGGGCGCACGGGCCCATCGGCCAGCCGGCACCGTTGGTCATGGCCTTGTCCATCTCCTCCGGCGTGACCGCAGCTTCGTCGAGCACACGCACGCAGTCGTTCAACAACGGAATGAGGATGCGGTTGACGATGAATCCTGGGGTGTCGTTACACCTCACCGGCTGCTTGCCGGCCTGCACTGCCCATCCGTAGGCGGCGTCGACGGCTTCGTCCGAGCTCTCGCGCCCGCGGACGACCTCGACCAGCGGCAGAACAGGGGCGGGATTGAAGAAATGCATGCCGACGACGCGCTGCGGCCGCTCCGTCGCCTCCGCGATCTCCGAAACGGACAGCGCGGAGGTGTTCGTCGCGAGGATCGCATCGGGCCGGGCGATGCGATCGAGCTCCGCGAACAGCTCACGTTTGAGCTCGAGCTCCTCGAGCACCGCTTCGATGACGAGATCGCAGTCCGCACGGTCGGCGAGATCCGTTGTCAGCGTCAGGCGGCCGACAGCAGCGTCGCGGTCTGCTTCGGAAAGCCGGCCTTTCTCGACGCCCCGGGCCAGATACCGCTCGATGGTGCCGCGGCCGCGCTCGGCCAGCTCGTCGCTCACTTCCCGCCCGACCGTGTCGAACCCCGACTGGACGCTGATCTGCGCGATCCCCGCCCCCATCGTGCCGAGGCCGACGACGCCGACTTTTCGGATCGCCACTAGGCGGCCACTCGAGCCAGCGTCCAGCGAAAGGAGACGTCACCGTGGCCGGGCTCGTGCTGCACGACGACCTCGTCACGCACAGGCTCCAGACCGGCGTCGCGCAGAAGGGGCGTATACGCCTCGCCGCCGAGAGAAGCGAAGAACATCGGTGCGCCCAACCAGTCGGGCTCGATCCCCTCGCCGGCGTCTCCCGCGGCGAACGTGCCGAGGAAGAAGCCGCCGTCGCGAAGCCACAGGCCGATGCGCGCGATCAGGCCGGCTTGCTCCTCGATCGGAACGTGCCCGAAGACGAAGAGCGCGACAACCGCGTCGAACGAGGCGGGCGCGACCTCGAGCTCCATCGCGTCTCCGTGGACGAAGCTCGCCTCGGGGACGTGATGGCGCGCGAGCTCGACCTGCACTGCGGAGATGTCCACTCCCGTGACGCGTTGGCGACGAGCGAGCTCGCGTGTGGCGGGAACCCCGCGGCCGCAACCGAGCTCGAGCACGTCGGCGCCTTCGTCGAGCCGCCCGGCGAGATCGCGCACCCATTCCATGACGGGGGAGTCGACCTTCCCCGCCCATTCGGCGTAGCGCAAGGCGATCGCGTCATAGCCGCGAGCGACGATCTCTTTGGGTTCCCGCGCAACCGCGCGTCCTGCCATCTCCCCCACTCGCGGAGAGTAACGATCAGACGCGTTCGACGACGCAGGCGAGCGCCTGCCCGAAACCGATGCACATCGTCGCAATCCCATAGCGCGCATTCCGGCGTTCGAGCTCGTTCAGCAGGGTCGCCGTGATCCGCGCACCTGTCGCGCCCAGCGGGTGTCCGAGCGAGATGCCGCCGCCGTTCGGGTTGATGTCGTCCCAGCGCTCCTCGAGGCCCGCGTCGCGCGCGAATTGCAGGACGACGCAGGCAAAGGCCTCGTTCACCTCGATGACGGACATGTCGTCCCAGGCCAGACCTGCGCGGGCCAGCGCCCTTTCGCACGCCTGTGGATTCCCGTGCAGCATCCGGTGCGGATCGACGCCTGCGAGGCCGAAGGAGACGAAGCGCGCCCGGGGCTCCAGCCCGAGGCGGCCGGCGGCCCCCGCGCTGGCCACGAGCACCGCTGCGGCTCCGTCGCAGATCTGGGACGAGTTCCCGGCCGTCACCTTGCCCTCCGGCAGGAATGCAGGCTTCAACGCTGCGAGTGCTTCGGCGGACGTGTCACGCCGCGGCGTCTCGTCGACGCCGAAGACGACACCCGTGTGCGGGTTGGTCAGATCGATGGGAACGATCTCGCCCTCGAAGCGCCCCTCGTCGGCCGCCGCCGTGGCTCGTCGATGCGACTCGAGCGAGAATGCATCGAGCTCCTCGCGCGAGAAACCCCATTCGTCGGCGATCACTTCCGCGGAGATTCCTTGCGGCACGATCTGCCAGCGGTCGAGCAGCTTGTCCGAAAGGTCGCCCCCGTTCGACCCCATCGGGACGCGCGACATCATCTCCACTCCAGCGGAGACGACAAGGTCTAGCTGTCCGCATGAGATCGCGGTCGCGGCACTGAAGTTCGTCTGCATGGACGAGCCGCACTGGCGGTCGACCGTCGTTCCGCACACCGATTCGGGCCAGCCGGCCACGAGCGGCGCCATCCGGCCGATGTTCCAGCCCTGCTCGCCGATCTGCGTCACGCAACCAAGCTGAACGTCCTCGATCTCCGCAGGATCGAGGTCGTGCCGCGCCACCACGCCGTTCAGCACCTGGGCAGCGAGCTCGTCGCCACGGATCGACGCAAGCGAACCGTTCTTCTTGCCGATCGGCGAACGAACTGCGTCGATGATCAGGGCGTCAAGCATCCCGGTCTAGACTAGCTCTGTGGTCGCGCAGGCAAACGAAAAGCGGTTGCTCGTCGGCGGCGAGTGGATCGAGACAGGCGAGTGGCTCGACGTCCGCTCACCCTATTCCGGCGACATCGTCGGCCGGGTGGCCAAGGCCGGCGCCGGCGAAACGCGCAGCGCGATCGACGCCGCCGAGGGCGCGATGCGCGAACCCCTGCCGGCGCACAAGCGCGCCGAGATCCTCGTGCGCGTCGCCGGTGCGCTCGGCCGCCGCCACGAGGAAGCCGCGCGGCTGATCTCGGACGAAGCAGGCAAGCCCCTGAAAGCCGCGCGCGTGGAAGCGGCACGGGCAATGTCGACCTACACGTTCGCCGCAGTCGAGGCTCGCAAGCTCGCCGGAGAGATGGTCCCGATGGACGCCGCGCAGGCCGGCGAAGGCAAGCTCGCCTTCACGCTGCGCCGCCCGATCGGCATCGTCGGCGCGATCAGCCCGTTCAACTTCCCGCTCAACCTCGTGGCGCACAAGATCGCACCGGCCCTGGCCGCTGGCTGCGCCGTCGTGCTCAAGCCGGCAAGCGCGACGCCCCTATCGGCGTTGTTTCTCGCGGAGCTGGAAGAGGAGGCCGGCCTCCCTCCGGGTTGGCTCAACGTGCTCGTCGGCCCGGCGGCCGAGATCGGGGACGTGATCGTCGAGGACGAGCGCGTCAAGCTGATCACGTTCACGGGCTCGAGCGGCGTCGGCTGGAAGCTGAAGGAGCGCGCGGCGAAGAAGCGCGTGAACCTCGAGCTCGGCAATGCAACGCCGCTGATCGTCGCGGCCGACGCGGATCTGTCGACCGCGGCGACCAAGGTCGCCCAGAACGCGTTCGCCTTCGCGGGCCAGAGCTGCATCTCCGTGCAGCGGGTCTACGTGGAACGGAGTGCGTACGGCGAGTTCGTGCAGCAACTCGTCCCCCTCGTCGAAGCGCTGACGGTCGGCGATCCGGGCGACGAGGAGACGGACGTCGGCCCCGTCATCGACGAGGGCGCGCGCGAGCGCATTCTCGAGTGGATCAAGGCGAGCAGCGGACAGGTGCTGACCGGCGGCGAGCTGGAGGGCGAGTTGATCCGGCCGACGGTGATCGCAAACCCTGGGCGTGACGACGAGGTCTCCTGCGAGGAGGTCTTCGGACCGGTCTGCA
>DASVEU010000158.1:0-2279 GCA_036380395.1 Gaiellaceae bacterium | reverse complement strand
GGCTGACCCCTCCGCCGCGCGCCCTGCACTCGGTCACACGGCACGACCGCGTCCGCGAACCCCCTGTCCGTCCCGTAGAGCAGCGCCCTGTGCCTGAACATGACAGGACTCGACACACCGCCGTGAACGAGGTAATCGATCGTCACGCCGAGCGCGGTTCCGAGGGCAAAGAGCGTGTCGGGGCGCAGGTTCGTCCGGCGGCCCGACTCGACCTGTGCGATCGCCGACCAGCTCAGTCCGGAGTGGAACGCGAGCGCTTCCCTCGTCCAGCCCAGCCGCGTCCTCGCGCTGCGCACGCGAGCCCCAATGCCGTTTTTCTCGGCAGCCTTGCGCACTATGCGGCATGTACCCTGCTTTGCCGCATTTGAAAGAGTCAACTGACATATACGGCGAGGTGCGCTGACCGTCCGGCCCCGGTACGTCCCCTACCCAATTGGCGCAGCTGCCGAGGCGGTGGTCGCCGCCCGTGGACAGGGACGGCGGCTGAAGAGCGTGTTCGCGCGCAGTCCTGTGCCGATGGTCATGGTCGATGACGAGCGGCGCTACGTCGAGGTCAACCAGCCGGCACGCTTCGCCTTCAGGCTGAGCCTCGCCGAGATGCGCAAGCGACGAATCGACAGTCTCACCCCACGCGAGAGCTGGCCGCTCATGGAGGCGGCGTGGTCGCGGCTGATCGACGCGGGTTGTGTCGCCGGGCCCTACGAGGTGCAGTCGCCCGACGGCAGCCGCTGGGAGGCGCTGTACTACGGCCTTGCGAACGCCCTGCCGGGCCTCCATGTGATCGCCTTCGCGCCGGCGACCGCTCTCGACATCGACGGCGATGAGCAAGAGCTTCCAGAACACGTCGCATCGCTGACCGGCCGCGAGGTCGAGCTACTGCAGCTCGCGGCCGAGGGCCTCACCGGTCCGCGGATCGCCGAGGAGCTCGCCTTGAGCCCTGCGACCGTGAAGAAGCACTTCGAGCACATCTACGCGAAGCTGGCGGTGGGCGACCGCGCCGCCGCGGTGGCGACCGCGATGCGCCACGGCCTCATCAGCTAGCCGTTACCGCGTTGCGAATACGCCGATCGGCGTATCCCTCACGACGAAATCAGGCGTTCGGCCCATTGCCGGAGTCGTCGCCCGGCCCGAAATTGTCGGCATGGCAGGTGGAACGCGGGAGACCGACGCGTGCAGCGACGACGAACCGTTGTGCGAACGACCGGTTGAGGCCGTCCTGCGCCGACTCGCGCGGGCGGTGCGGTTCCGCGACGAGGAGACCGCCGAGCACGTCGAGCGCATGAGCGGCTCATGCGCGCTGATCGCCAAGGAGCTGGGCTGGGATCAGAGCCAATGCGCCGCGCTGCGCGCCGCCAGCGCGCTGCACGACATCGGCAAGGTCGGCGTGCCGGACAGCGTCCTGCGGAAGCGGGGTCGGCTCAACGCGCGGGAGCGCACCCTGGTCGAACGCCACGCCGAGATCGGCTACGAAATCCTCTCGGGCTCCGGCGACGACGTGTTGGAGCTGGGCGCGCGCGTCGCGCTCAGTCACCACGAGCGCATCGACGGCATCGGCTACCCGCGCCGGTTGAGCGGCACCGATATTCCGATCGAGGGCCGAATCGCGGCGGTCGCGGACGTCTTCGATTCGCTGATACACGACCGTGTGTACCGGCCCGCATTCGCCGCGGAGGAGGCGCTCGACATGATGCGGCGAGGCCGCGGGAGCCAGTTCGACACCGAGGTCTTCGAGGCATTCGAGCGGGTACTCGACGAGGTGCTCGAGATCTCGCGCCGCTATCCGGACGGAGTGACTTTGAACGTGAGTTCAGCGGGCGAGGGCGTCGTTGGCTCCCGCGTCGTCGGCAAACTCACTCCGCGCGAGCGCGAGGTCGTCAGCCTGCTCGCGCTCGGCCTGACGGGCGAGGAGATAGCAACGCGGCTGTTTATCTCCCCCGAGACTGTGCGCACGCACATCCGTAACGCGATGCAACGGATCGGCGCGACGACACGCGCTCACCTCGTGATGCTCGCGATCGCGCGGCAAGAGATCGAACACCCCTGACGACTGAGCCCTGGCGAGTGGCTTTCGGCAGCCGCGCTAGAAACCGACGGCGATCCACATCGGCGCTGGAATTGGGCTCGTAGAGCGGAGGGGGTGGGATTCGAACCCACGAGGGACCTAACGGCCCCCAACGGTTTTCGAGTCCCTCCGCATCCGCCCGCGATCCCGCGTAGAGATGCTGAACTAGCCCGCGACCGAGACGCGTGGGAACGTTCATGGGAACGGATTTCGCGTC
>DASVEU010000157.1:0-2775 GCA_036380395.1 Gaiellaceae bacterium | reverse complement strand
AAGCGCCGGGATCGCTTCTTGGTCTTGCTCGTAGCGGCGCGAAGCCACCCTGATCGGTCGAGCGTCCTTGACCTCCGTGAAGTAGTGGAACGCCTGCCAGTCGTATTCCGTGCCGAAGACAGCACGGGGGACATGCGTCGTCGCGGGCAGTACCACTCGGAGCACCCTTGGCAATCGCGTGCTCACAGTCCCCGTCGAGCCGGACCAGTGCGAAGGGTAGGGCCCGAAATCGGCGCGCTCGCGGCGCTCAGATTCGCATGCGGGAACCCGGCGGGCAAAAGTTGGGCAAAAGTTTGCGCCTGCGGCGGGCGGCTCAAATGCAAAAGGCCCCGTTTCCGGGGCCTTTCCAGTAGCGGGGGCGCGATATGGATCCATTAGCGACGCTCTGATTCTGCTTGAGTCGCGGGCGTCCTGGCCCGGACGTACTTCACGAAATCCTTGAGAGCGCTCACGAGCCCGTCGCTCGGCCTGCGAACGATGTCCGCATGGTCCTGCCCGGACGCGACATAGAGCCGCGAATCGCGAGCGGCTGCGAGTTGTGCGTCGACCGTGGCCTCGTCCAGGTACGGGGCTCCGTCCCAAGCTGCATGTGCATAGACGACGAGCACCGGAACGGCTACCCGCGAGAGCGCGCCCAGCGCGTCCGCTCGTGCAACGGATGCCCACTCCGTGGCGAGCGCTTGGCGCAAGCCGCGCCGGCGCAGCGTTCCATCCGGCAGGGGAGCGAGCTCCATCCGGTCGCTGCGCTCGAGCCAGCGCTTCCAGGTGGAGTCCTCGGGTTCCGCGCCCCAGCGACCGTGGTACTCGTCGAAGGCTGCGAATCGCTGCTCGAGCGACGGCCCCCACTCGTCGACAACGATCGAGGCGCTCTCGACGAACCGGCGGTCGCCGACGACGGCGTCGAACAGGATCAGGCCGCCGAACGCGTCCCGATCTGCTTCGACCGCGAACGTTGCGATCGCGCCGCCGATCGAATGGCCAAGCAGAATCGGCCGCTCAAGCCCGAGGGCGTCGATCAGTTGCACCACGTCTTCGACGTGCTCCTCGACTCCGTAACCGCTAGGCGGCTTGTCGGAAAAGCCGTGTCCTCGTAGGTCGAGAGCGATGAAGCGCACGTCCGGGGCGAGACGCTCGCCGAGGGCCGTCAGGGCGTAGCCGTGTCCGGCGGAGCCGTGAATCGCGACGACTGCGGGCTCCTCGCCCGGCCAGTCGACGACGTGCATCGTGATCTCCTCCAGCGGGACGAGCTCGTCGAGCGGCAGCCCGCGCCCGGCCGGCCGCTCGGGCTCGTACCGGAGCGCAAGCTCTCGCCGTGGCTCGGCATGGAGCTCTGTGCGGACGATGCGCTGATAGCGGTCGTAGGCGTGCCGCGCGTCCCCCCACTGTCCCGCCGCTTCGCTCGCCCTAACGAGCAGTACGTGACCCTCCTCGAGATACGGGTCGATGTCCGTCAGCCGTCGGAGCGAGGGGATCGCGGTAGCTGCACGGCCGTCGGCAAGCGCAGCGCGCGCATACGCGACCGCCGCACGTCGAAACGTGCGGCGCAGCTCGTCCTCCTGGACGTAGAGCCAGTTGTGGAAGTCGGCTGATGCGGTGACCTGCAGGCCGGCGCAAAGGTCACCTCGGTACAGCGCAAGCGTCTCCTGTGCGTCAGGCGAAGCGGGGTCGCCGAAGATCCGCCGCGCTCCCGACCGGAACGCCACAACATCGGTCGGCACGCGAACCGAAACGGCGTTGCGCTCCACAACCAGTGCGTCAGGCACGCGGACGCGCAGGTAACTCAGGTGCCAGCGGAGGCTGTCGCGCGGATCGACGGCCTCGTGGAACAGGAGCTCGGCCAGGACCCGACGCTCTTGCTTCTCGTCGCTGAGCGCCACTCGCGCCAGCAGAGCGAGCGCCTTCGGCCGCAGAGCGAGCGGTTGAAGGCCCTTCGCCTTCGCGATCGCAGGCGGGCCGAGCAGACACAGCACGGACCGATTATCGAACGATCGTGTGCGCGAACGTGTGCGCCCGCCGGCCGGCCTAGCCTCGTGCCTCCGGTACACGGCTGAAAGGAGCTACTCATGCGGAAGCTTTGGCTGCCCGCTCTAGTCGGAGTCGCGGCCGCCGCGTTAACTGCAGGCGCATCCGCGGATCCGGGCACGCACAGCAAGCTGACCGCGATCACCGGCCAAGGGGCCGGGATCGTCGAGGTCGCACCGACCGCACACGACGTGGTCGGCCCGGATACGTTCGACGTCCAGGGCACGGTCAACGTCCATCACGCGATGCCGAACACGACATTCACCGTCCTGCGTCGCGTCGACCTCAACCCGGACGGCGTCTGCACCGGCGCGATGTGGCTGACGCTCCCGCCGCCGAACGAGCAGACGATGACGACGTCGAACGGCGGCGCCGGCGCGCTTCACTTCCGGATCTCGCGCGGCGCGCCGTTCGTGGACGGCGTCCGCTTCGACGTAGAGTGGCAACTCGTCGGTAGCGACGGCTCCGTCCTCCAGAGCGACTGCTTCACCGTCACGGTGAAGTAGCCGTGCACCGGCCGCTCGCCCGCCTGTCGCGGTGGGCGAGCGGCCGATGCTCACCCCGCTGGTCGCAGGTTCATAGCGTCCTCCAAAGAAAAACCCCCGCAAACGCGGGGGCTCAATAGCGGGGGCAGGATTTGAACCTGCGACCTCCGGGTTATGAGCCCGGCGAGCTACCTGACTGCTCCACCCCGCGTCGCTGGCGGGATTGTAGCGCCTCTTACGCCGAACGGACGAGGCCGACGGGGCAGCT
>DASVEU010000156.1:0-6616 GCA_036380395.1 Gaiellaceae bacterium | reverse complement strand
TTCAGCGCCCGGGCCCGGACGGAAGGGAACAATCGCCGAGCACTAACACGAAAGGAGTGCGCGGGCTCGGCCCGCGCACGTTCAGCGCGAAGCGCCGTTCCCAATTCCCGAGCGAAAGCGCAGCTTTCGCTCGGTCAATAGGCTGACTCGTCCCAGGTCTCGAGCTTATGGCGCAGGTCGCGCAAGAAGCGTCCGGCCAAGGCGCCGTCCACCAGGCGGTGGTCGTACGTCAAGGTCAGGTTCATGATCGGGCGGATTGCGATCACGTCCTCACCGAGATCGTCCTGGATCACCCACGGACGTTTGACGACCGCGTATGTGCCGAGGATCCCAGCCTGCGGCTGGCTGATCACGGGCGTGCCGTGGAACGTGCCGTAGCCGCCCGGATTCGTGATCGTGAACGTGCCGCCCTGCACCTCGTCGGGCAGCAGCTTCTTGTCGCGCGCGCGCTGCGCGATGTCGGTCACGGCCTTCGCCATCCCGAGCAGGTTCA
The DNA here is from genome assembly GCA_036380395.1 of Gaiellaceae bacterium. Lineage (GTDB taxonomy): Bacteria > Actinomycetota > Thermoleophilia > Gaiellales > Gaiellaceae > 3-1-20CM-4-69-9. The sequence continues at coordinate 6,123 of DASVEU010000156.1, read as the reverse complement.
GCGTCTCGGCGTTCTTCACGACCGGAACGATCAGGCCCTTGCCGTCCTGCAGCTCCACCGCGAAGCCGAGGTTGACGTAACTTCGCGTCACGATCTGCTCGCCGCGAAGCTCGCCGTTGATCCAGGGGTACTCCCGTAGCGTGTCGGTGGCTGCGCGTGCGACGAAGATGAGGTAGGTCGGGTTGACGCCGTAGTTCTGCTGGTACTCCTGCTTCAGCTTCGCCCGGATCGCCGATACCTTCGACATGTCGACCTCGATCGCGCTGGTGACGTGCGCCGAGGTGTCGAGCGAGCGGCGCATGTGCTCGGCAATGCCTCTGCGCATCGCGGTAATCGGCTCGAAGCTCTCGCCAGGCTGTGACACGGCAGGCGCCGCAACCGGCGGAGCCGGAGCGGCCGCTGGGGCCTCGGGGGCCGGGGCTGGGACCGGTGCCTTCGGCGCCTCGGGCTGCGCGGGCGTGGCCGGCGGGGCAGCCTGCGCGCCGGACTCGATGAAGTCGAGGATGTCCTTCTTGGTGACGCGGCCGCCTCGCCCGGTTCCGTGCACCTGGCTCGGATCGACGCCGTGCTCGGACGCAATCTTGGCGACGACGGGCGAGACGAAGGTCTTGCCGTTGGTGGACGGCGCGTCCGTGGTCTCGCTCGCCGCGGCGGGTGCCGGCGTGGCCTCTTCCACCGTGTCGGCGGTCGGAGGTGTGGCCGGCGCGTCGGAGACGGCAGCCGATTCGGCTGCGGCCTGAGCGGTCGCGGGCTCGGGCACCTGCACCTCCTCCTTCGGCGCGTCAGCGGCCCCGTCGCCGCCGATGACTGCGAGCTTCGTGCCGACGTCGACGGTCTCGCCTTCCTGAACGAGGATCTGCGTCAGCGTCCCCGAGGCCGGGCTCGGCACCTCGGTGTCGACCTTGTCGGTCGAGATCTCGAGCAACGACTCGTCCGCCTCGACCTGTTCACCCTCCTGCTTCAGCCACTTGGTGACGGTGCCCTCGGAAACGGACACGCCCATCTGCGGCATGACGACGTCGATTGCCTCGGTGGTTGCCATCTCTCGCCTTTAGTACTCCGCCAACTCGCGCAGGCCCGCGGTGACGTCCTCAACCTGTGGGATGAATGCCTTCTCGAGCGGCGGCGAGAACGGGACCGGAGCGTCGGGCGCGGCGATGCGCTTGACCGGTGCGTCGAGATCCTCGAACGCCTCCTCCGCCACTGTGGCCGCGATCTCGGCGCCGAAACCGCCGGTGCGAGTGTCCTCGTGCAGCACGAGCACCTTGGACGTCTTACGCGCGGATTCGAGCACGGCGGCCTTGTCCCAGGGCATGACCGTGCGCAGGTCGATGATCTCGACCGACACGCCGTCCGTGTCGAGCTGCTGAGCCGCCTCTTCAGCCGTGTACACCATCGCGCCCCACGTGATCACCGAGATGTCCTTGCCGTCGCGGTGCGTGCGCGCCTTGCCGAGCGGTACCGTGTAACGCTCCTCGGGCACCTCGCCCTTGATGCGACGGTAGAGGTGTTTGTGCTCGAAATAGAGAACAGGGTTCGGATCCTCGATCGCACTGATCAGCAATCCTTTCGCATCTTCCGGAGTTGCCGGACAGACGCACTTGAGCCCCGGGATGTGCGCGAACGAAGACTCCGGGTTCTGCGAATGGAACGGGCCGCCGGAGAAGCCGCCGCCCGAGGGGAGGCGCACGGTGATCGGCACCGGCGTCCCGGCGCGATAGCGCTGCTTCGCAGCGACCGTGACGAGCTGGTCCCAAGCGCATGAGATGAAGTCCGCGAACTGCATCTCCGCAACGGGGCGCATGCCCATGATCGCCGCGCCTGTGCAGGCGCCGACGATTGCCGTCTCCGCCAGCGGCGCATCCAGGACGCGCCAGTGCCCGAACTCCTCCTGGAAGCCGAGCGTGACCTTGAAGGCGCCGCCGTAGACGCCGACGTCCTCGCCGATCACGAACACGCGCTTGTCGCGCCGCATCTCGGTGCGGAGCCCGTCGGAGATCGCCTGCAGGTACGTGAGCTCGGCCATTATTTGTGGTGTGGCGTGTCGAGATCTTCCGGCGTTGCGTAGACGCCTTCCAGCAGTGTCGCCGGATCCGGCATGGGCGATTCCTCGGCCCGCTTGAGGGCGTCGTTCAAGGTCTTCTTGACCTCGCCCGTGATTTCGTCCTCCTCCTCGTCCGACATGTCCGCGTTCGTGCGCAGCCACGTCCGGAAGCGCTCGATCGGGTCGTTCTCCGCCCACTTCTCGAACAGCTCCTTCGGAACGTAGAAGGCGTCGTCGTGCACGGCGTGGCCTTCCATGCGGAGCGTGACGCATTCGATCAGAGTCGGTCCGCCTCCCTCGCGCGCCTTCTCGATCGCGCGCTTCGCTTCGCGGTAGACGGCGAGCACGTCGGTGCCGTCGACGACGATTCCCTCGAAGCCGTAGGCGTCTGCGCGGTCGGCGACGTGCTGCGTCGCGAACTCGAGATGCGTGGGCGTCGAATACGCCCATTGGTTGTTGTCGCAGATGAAGACCATTGGCAGCTTGCGCACGCCGGCCAGGGTCATCGACTCGTGGGTGTCGCCTCGTGCAGAAGCGCCTTCGCCGAACCAGCCCACGGCCACGCGTTTCTCCTCGCGAATGCGGAAGGCGAGCGCGCAGCCGACCGCGACCGGGAGCATCGCGGGCAGATGGCTGACCCTCGCGATCAGGCCTAGCTTGGAGTCCGCCATGTGGACGTTGCCGTCCCTGCCCTTCGTCGGGCCGTCCGCGCGGCCCATGAACTGCGCGAAGATCCGCCAGGGCTCGACGCCGCGCACGACGTGGACGCCCATGTCGCGGTGCAGCGGCGTGCCGACATCGTCGGGGCCCATTGCGGTGGCCACCCCTACGGCGGCGCCTTCGTTTCCGCGACCGGTGTAGAACGAGCCGGGGATCTTGCCCTGGCGGTAGAGAATGTGGCCGCGCTCCTCGATGCCGCGGCTCATCACCATGTTTCTGTAGACGCCGAGGAGGTCCTCGCGGAGGAGGCCCGCCTCGCGAACCTCTCTCAGAGAACCAACCGGCTCGGCTTCCCGGGCGATCGCCATGGCGCAGGCACTCTAACGACTGTCGTTACCATCGCCTCCGTGCAGAACGAGCGTTTTTCCCATAACCGCTTCCTCGTCGACCAGCTGATCCGGCCGATGATCAACCTCTATCGGGTCACGCCGCTGGCCGCGGGGGAGACGCCGACCGGTGGGCCGATCGCGTTCGTGCGGCAGAAGCGAATGGCGATCAAGGAGGACATCCGCTTCTTTGCCGACGAGCAGGAGACGGAGGAGCTCTTCCGCATCAAGGCGCGCTCGGTGTTCGACATCGGCGGCGCCCGCTACGATGTGACCGAGCCGGACGGCACGCCGATCGGTGTTCTCGAGCACGCCTTCGGTAAGTCGCTGCTCCGCTCGACCTGGAAGGTGACCGGTGCGGACGGCAGCCTCGTGACCGCGCAGGAGCGCAGCGTCCCGATGGCGATCGCGCGCCGCGTGGTCGACTTCGTCCCGTACGGGGAATGGCTGCCGATCCCGTACAACTTCGACCTGCTCATGGATGGCCGGCTGATCGGTCACATGAACAGGAAGTTCCAGCTGCGCGACCGCTACATCCTCGACCTGAGCGCGGATCACGAGCTGAAGCTCGATCGGCGGCTCGGGATCGCGTTGGCGATCGGACTGGACACGCTCCAGAATCGCTGATGGGCAAAGCCTCCGACTGGCTCCGTGAGGAACGCCGCAAGGTGCTCGGCGACTGGGTGGCGTTCTGCCTCGGGTGTGGGGCCGCGCGGCGCTGGTTCGACGACTTCGAAGCCGAGGTCCCGGAGGAGTGTCCGCAGTGCGGCGGGAGGATGCTCCGTCGCTGCCCGTCGTGTTCGGCCCCCTTCAGCTCGACATTCGCCGTGGACTGCGAGTCGTGCGGCGCCCGGCTGCGGGAGCCGGAGCTCTTCGGAACGAAGATCCGCCGCCGCTAGCTCCTTCGGGCACGTACCGGTGCCAGGCACGGGTACGAAACTGGAACGAGGCTGTCTCGGGTTTCGCAGCGCTGCCGCAGGGGCGCGGCGTCTGAGGTTACGTACCGGTGCCAGGCACGGGTACGCCCGTGTGACACGAGTGCGTCAGGTCTTGATCTGCGAGAAGCGGATCACGGTCACCGTGTCGTCAGGCGTGACCTCGCGGTTGTAGAGCTGGCTGAGGAAGGAGGCCATGTCCTCGGTGCGGCGGATCTCGGGGTTGTCGTGCTCGATCTCCCGCGGGGACAGCTCCGAGAGCATCTTCACCTCGACCTTGTCGATCACCGCTGCGAACACCCGATCCCGCGGACTGAAGCGCGCGCCGGCCAGCACCTGGACGATCATCCCCTTGCGGTACTTCGCCGACTTGTCCCCGAGCCGGATCGTCGCCGTCTTGCGTCCGCTCCGCAGTTGTTCCGCGACGATCGGGGAGTAGAAGTTGAGCGCGTACATGGCCTCGGTCACGTCGGCCCGCGCCAACGCGTGCGGCGGCGGATGAGGAAGGCCGTCACGATCCCGAGCACCCAGCCCGTGATCGCGCTGACGATGACGAGCCAGATCAGCCGCGTCTGGCTGGTGCCGAAGACGTAGTCGACCTTTACGCGCCTCGTGTTCTGGGCGATCAGGAGGATCAGGACGACGATGGTCGCGATCGCCACGACGAGCGAGGCGTAGAGCCCGGTCCGGTGCGAGTAGCGGATCCCCCGCCGCATGCGGGACTCCGCCTCGAGGACAGGCGCCTCCTTCTCCGGCTCGCTCACGCGCGGGAGCCTAACGCGAGAGGCGCTCGAGCGCCTTCGCCGCCATCTCCCGCTCGCCCTTGTAGGCGAGCAGCCTGGGCGCCTCCTCGAGGGGGAGCCACCGCGTCTCCGCCACCTCGTGGGCGTGCTCGGGCGGAATGTCGCCGAGCCGGCCGGCGCGGTAGCGGAACAGGAAGAAGCTGACCACCTTGAAGACCCGCTCGCCGGCCCAGGTGTAGACGTAACGGACGTCCCCGAGCTTCTCGACGGGCGTTGCCTCCACCCCGGTCTCCTCGCGCACCTCCCGCAGAGCGGTCACCTCGGCCCGCTCACCAGGCCCGATCAGCCCCTTTGGCAGGGCCCACGTCCCCTCCGGCTTCCCCCCGGGCCGGATGACGGCCACCACAGGACGCCCGCGAAGGTTCCGGACGACCACACCCCCAGCGGAGAACTCGCGGCGCACCAAGACTTTGTAACACAGTGGTACGTGTTGCCTTGCAGACCCGGGCCAAGGCACGGTACAATCCCTCGGCACTCTCACCCCGAGAGTGCCAGTAGATGTCACAAAGTCGTCTGAACAGGAGGAGAGTGGATGAACTTGCAGCCGCTTGGTGACCGCCTGATCGTCGAGGTCCTCGAGGAAGAGGAGCAGACCATCAGCGGCATCGTGCTGCCCGACACGGCAAAGGAGAAGCCGCAACGCGGCCGCGTCCTCGCCGTAGGTCCCGGTGCTCGGGACGAAGACGGGAAGCACATTCCCATGGACGTCGCCGAGGATGACGAGATCATCTTCAGCAAGTACGGCGGAACGGAGATCAAGGTCGGCGCCGACGAGGTGCTGATCCTCCGGGAGTCGGACGTTCTCGCAAAAGTTGTCGGCGACCGCGAACTCGCGGGCGCGAAGGCCTAAGGAATAACGGAGGTATCGAAGGCATATGGCTCACAAGGAGCTGAAGTTCAACGAGGACGCCCGTCGTGCACTGGAGCGCGGCGTGAACATCCTCGCCGACGCGGTCAAGGTCACCCTTGGCCCGAAGGGGCGCTACGTCGTGCTCGACAAGAAGTTCGGCGCGCCCACGATTACGAATGACGGCGTCACGATCGCACGCGAGATCGAGGTCGAGGACGTCTTCGAGAACCAGGGCGCACAGCTCGTCCGTGAGGTCGCTACGTCGACGAACGACGTCGCCGGCGACGGCACCACGACTGCGACCGTGCTGGCTCAGGCGATCGTCAAGGACGGTCTCCGCAACGTCGCCGCCGGGGCCAACCCGATGGCGATCAAGCGCGGCATCGAGCGTTCCGTCGACGCTGTCGTCGAGAACCTGAAGTCACAGTCCAAGGAGATCTCAGGC
>DASVEU010000155.1:0-12188 GCA_036380395.1 Gaiellaceae bacterium | reverse complement strand
AGGACTGCCGCGCCGTAGGTCATCTCCCCGTGTGTCAGCGTCGGTCCGTCTTCCACCGCGAGCACGCGTTTTCCCCTGATCTCCTCGGCGTCGCCTTCGACATGGAAGGGCGACGCCGCCAGGACGATGCGTGCGTCCGCGTTGTTCTCGTGAATCGAGCTGAGAACCGCGTCGATGCCCTCCTGTGACGCACTGTCCATCTTGTTGACGATGCAGACGTCCGCCATGCGGAGGTTCGTCTCACCGGGGTGGTAGCGGAGCTCGTGTCCCGGGCGGTGTGGGTCGACGACGACTATGTGCAGGTCGGGCTTGATGAACGGCGTGTCGTTGTTGCCCCCGTCCCAGAGGATGACGTCCGCCTCTTGCTCCGCAGCTCGCAGGATGCGCTCGTAATCGACGCCGGCGAAGACGAGGTTGCCCTCGGCGAGATGCGGCTCGTACTCCTCGCGCTCCTCGATCGTCGCGTCCGCTGCCTCGAGATCCTCGTAGCGCTCGAACCGTTGCACGGCCTGCTTCGTCAGATCCCCGTACGGCATTGGGTGGCGCAGGACGGCGACGCGCTTGCCTGCTTCGCGGAGCAGTTCTGCCACACGCCTGGTCGTCTGGCTCTTGCCCGAGCCCGTGCGCACCGCGCAAATCGCCACGGTCGGCTTCGACGAGGCGAGCATCGTCTCCCGTGGCGCGATCAGCTCGAACGAAGCGCCCGCGGCGAGCGCGCGCGAGCCGATGTGCATGACGTGCTCGTGCGTGACATCCGAGTACGCGAAGACGACCACGTCGATCTCGTGCTCACGCACGAGTTGCTCAAGCGCGGATTCGGGCAGGATCGGAATGCCTTCCGGGTACAGCGACCCCGCCAGTTCGGCGGGGTAGCGGCGACCGTCGATATTCGGAATCTGAGTCGCGGTGAACGCGACCACATCGTGTGCCGGACTGTCGCGGTAGACGAGGTTGAAGTTGTGGAAGTCGCGGCCGGCGGCGCCGGCGATCAGGACTCGGGTTCTCGCCATGCATAAAGCTTATGCATGGAGCCAGGATGGACTACCGAAGAACCTCTTTCACCCGCTCGGCGACTGCCTCCATCTCCAGAGTCGAGCCGGTGACATCCTTCAGCATCTCCTCGGCGCGCATCCTCTGGCCTTCGCCCCAGAGCTCGCGCAGCAGCGATCCGGCCTCGCGCGTGGCGAACCACTTCGAGCCGAACTTCTCCTTCAGGTACGCGCGCAGCTGAGCCTCGAACGCCCACGAGCGCAGGTACGACGACACATAGAAGCCGGAGTCGATGTCGGCGAGGTAATTCGTGGGGGTGACTTCGATCTTCAGGGCGTCGGAGAGCAGCTCCGCGTAGCGGCCGCGCATCGTCGTCACGTCCTCTGCGGCATGGAACTCGAGCTCGTACAGGATCTTCGCGGCGTAGCGGCGCACGAAGTACAGCAGGCCCGTGGCGCCTTCGACGGCGTATTCGTTGGGACGCGGAAAATCCAGTCGGCGCGTCAGCCACTCGGGCTCGTCGGTCAGATGCTGCAGCAGCATCGCCCAGCCTTCCGTGACGGCGTTGTCGCCGAGCCGCTTCTCCTCCATCGAGAGGTCCCGCGACGTATGGGCGAAGTGTTCGGTGTGCCCGCCTTCGTGGAAGAGCGCGCGCCAGTCGTCGGGACCGCCGATCGGCTGGATGACGAGCACGACGCGATCGGGGACCTCGATGGGTGCGCAGAAGGCGCGCGGGCTCTTGTTCGGGCGCTCTTCGAGGTCGAGGGTCACGTTTTCCTGGGAGCTCAGGTCGATGCCCAGGTCCTCGAGCGTGCCCTCGAGCGCGGGGACCATCTTGTCGGCGGGGAACATCGGATCCCACTCGGGCGCGCGGAACAAGCGCGGCACGTCCCAGCGCTCCGCCTCCGAGAGCGAGACACCAACGCGCGTGCGGAAGAGTTTGTCGGCCCATTCCTCGTAGAGCCGCTCCGTCGAGTCGAGGAACGTCCGGCATTGCGCAGCGAGGTCGTCGAGCGCAGAGGCCGGCAGAGCCTCGCGGTAGAGCTCCAGATAGTTCGCGAACTCGAGGTTGAGCGTCCCCCGTTGCACAGTCTGAGCGGCGTCGAGGTGGAGCGGGTTCATGTGCTCGTCGAGCAACTCGTTCGCGCGTTCGTCCAGCACGCGGCGCTTCTCCCGGTCCGGCTCGTTCGCCAGGGCCGGGCGGATCATCCGATACGGAATCTCCTCGCCGTCGACCGAGACCGCGAGCTCCGACTCCAGCTCGGCGAGCTTCTCGGCGTGATCGCGGGTGAGCTCGCCGAAATACCCCTCGCAGGCGAACCGCCACAGTTCCCGCACACGTGCCCCTCCGTTGACGGCCAGGCCGATGGACTTGACCTGGTCGAGCTCGGTCAGATTCTTGTGCCGCTCGTAGATCGGCGCCAGGTCGAAGGTCTCCTTCAAACCGGCGTAATGGAGGTAGAACTCCTCGTCGAGCTCGGCGATGAACCGGTCCGCCTGTTGGCGATAGGCGTCCAGCTCCCGGTCAGAGGGCGGTGCGGGAAGCATGCACCTCAACCAGCATCTTGGGTCGCCCCATTCCTCGTGTTCACGTGCATGCGCCTAGGATACGCAAGCCGTGGAAGAGATCCGCCTCCAGACCGAGCGCCGCACCCAGCTTGTGGACATCACCGAGCAGGTGCAGGAAGCGCTCGGCTCGATCAACGGCGCGGCGGCCGCGCTCGTCTACGTCCCGCACACCACTGCGGGCGTCACGATCAACGAAGGGGCTGATCCGGCTGTCGCGCAGGACCTCGAGGCGGCGTTGGAGAAGGTGGTGGACGACGCCTGGGACTGGAAGCACGTCGAGGATCCGGACGGGCCGAATGCGCCGTCGCACATCCGTGCGTCGCTGATGAGCCCGCAGATCCTCATTCCGCTCGACGGTGGCAAGCTCGCGCTCGGCAAGTGGCAGGGGATCTTCTTCTGCGAGTTCGATGGGCCGCGCGAGCGGAAGGTCTACGTCACCCCGCTTAGTTAGGAGCCCCAGCCTTTCCAGGGAGCTGAGCGCCCGGGCGTGACTGTCCAATAATCGTGTTGCTCGACGACGCGACCGTTGTTGCCGAACGCGAGCCAGGAGGTGCCCGCGAGCGTGACGAGCTCGCCGCTCTCCGTCAGCGCCGCCCACCATTCGACGGCGGCGCGGTTGCCGGCGACGAGCGGTTCGCCCCACGAGAGCTCGAGGTCGTCGCCCTCGTCGGCGAACGCTGACCGCGCGTACTCGATTGGTGAGTGTGGCTCGCGGTCCGGATGCGAGCGGTGAACGGCGTCCTCGGCGTAGACCGGCTCGAGCGCGCTCTCGTCCTTTGCCCGCCACGCGCGGTCCCAGGCGTCGACCCATGCACGCGCCGCTGCTTCTGCATCCACAGAGCGATCGTACGGCTTTCCAGACCTCGACACACCATCCGGTCGCCTGCCGGGGACGGCTCCGCAAAGCCGCCTAGCGCATACCCTGGTCGGCAGTGGCCGCGCCCGTTACCAAAGATCAGGAGCTGGAACTCACCATCGACCGCCTCGCATTCGGCGGGAACGGTGTTGCTCGCCTGAACGGCTTCGTCGTCTTTGTGCGACGCGGCCTTCCGGGCGACACCGTTCGAGCACGCGTGACCAAAGTGCAGCGGCGGCACGCCGAGGCGCTCGTCACCGAAGTGCTGCAGCCCAGTCCGCTGCGCGTCGAAGCTCCCTGCAAGCACTACCCGTCTTGCGGCGGCTGCCGGTTCCAGGATCTCGCCTACGAGGCGCAGGTCGAAGCGAAGCACGCTCAGGTCGGGGACGCGCTCCGGCGCATCGGCGGGTTCGCGGAGCCGCCGCTCGAGGAGATCCTTCCGGCCGAGGAAATCTTCCATTACCGCAACAAGCTCGAGTACTCGTTCACACAACTCGAAGACGGGCCGACGCTCGGCCTGCACAGGGCGGGTCGCTGGGACGAGGTGCTGCAGATCGACGATTGCTGGCTGACGACTGACGTCGGCAACGCGATCCGCAACGCCGTGCGCGAGTGGGCGCGCGGCGACAAGCTCGTCGCGTACGACCAGGCCGAGCACACGGGTTACCTGCGCCACCTCGTCGTGCGCGAGGGTCGCAATACCGGCCAGGTCCTGGTTCAGCTCGTCACGAGCCCCGGCGAGAAGTTCGACACCGGTGGATTCGTCGACACGCTGCGGCAATTCCCGGAGGTGCGTTCGATCCACTGGTCGATCAACGACACGCCGGCGGAAGTGACGACCAATCTCCCCACCCAGTTGCTCTGGGGAGAGGAGGCGATCGAAGAGCAGCTGTGCGGGATGCGTTTCCGCGTTCGCCCGAATGCGTTCCTGCAGACCAACACGCTGATGGCAGAGAAGCTCTATGAGACGGCGCGAGAATTTGCGGCGCTCACCGGCGACGAGACGGTGTACGACCTCTACTGCGGGATCGGCACTATCGGGCTCCTGCTCGCGCGAGATGCGCTCACGGTCTGGGGGATCGACGTCTCCGAGGAGTCGATCGCGTGCGCGCTCGAGAACGCGGAGCTGAACGGCATCGGCAACGCCGCGTACTTCGCAGGCAACGTCGGCCAGGCGCTGGAGGAGCTGCACGAGCGCGCCGGGGATCCGGACGTCGTGGTGGTCGACCCGCCGCGCGCAGGGCTCGCTGGCAAGGCGCTGAAGCGCCTGGGGGAGATCGGCGCGCCGCGCATCGTTTACGTGAGCTGCAATCCCACGACCCTGGCGGGCGATGTCAAGCGCCTGCGCGCGGAGTACGGCTACGAGCTCAAGCGCGTGAAGCCGGTGGACATGTTCCCGCACACCCCGCACGTCGAGGCCGTGGCCCTGCTGGAACGTCACACCTAAGGCACGGTGTCTGACACCAGGCCTGTGGAACTCGTTGGCATGAGTTTCCGAGTCTGAGCGGGGTATCGCGGGGTCGTGAATTGCACGGCACACTTCCGGCACAGTGTCTGACACCTGGTCTGAGGGGTTCGACCGGCGCGAGTTGCTCGTCCGCGGGGGGCGGCTCGCCGTTGGTGCCGGTGCGGTGGCCGCACTCCCAGGGTGGATCACGGTCGGCGCGCGATCGACCGTTGACGCGCGACTCGTCGAACTGGCGCAGCTCGTCCAGGGAACGGTTGTGACGCCCGCGGACGCCGCCTATGACTCCGCGCGGCGTCTCTACAGCCCGCGCTACGACGTCGTCCGTCCCGGCGCGGTCGTCTTCTGCGAGACGGCCCAGGACGTCTGGCGCACGGTCCGCTGGTCGAGGCGGCACTCGATCCGTGTCGTCGCGCGATCGGGTGGCCACAGTTACGCGGGTTATTCGACCTGCAAGGGCGTCGTCGTCGACGTGACGCGGATGAGCGGAGTCACCGTGAACCACGCGGCAGGAACGGCGACGATCGGGGCGGGGGCGAGGCTGATCGACGTCGACCAGGCGTTGTTCCAGCAGGGAGTGATGATTCCCGCCGGTTCATGCCCGACCGTCGGCATCGCCGGCCTGACACTCGGAGGCGGCCACGGATTTTCCGGCCGCAAGTACGGACTGACCTGCGACAATGTCCGCGGGCTCACGATCGTGACCGCGAGCGGCCAGGCGCTGATCGCGAGCCAGACACAACACCCGGATCTTTACTGGGCGTGCCGAGGCGGCGGCGCGGGGCAGTTCGGCATCGTGACGAGCTTCGTCTTCGACACGCATGCGGCGAGCGACGTCGTCACCTATCGCGCGACCTGGAGCTGGAGCGATGCTGCAGCCGTCGTCGCCGCCTGGCAGGCGTGGGCGCCGACTGCGCCGGACGAGCTGTTCTCGATGTGCGACCTGATCGCGACCGATGGCCCCGGCGGCCCAATCGTCGCGTCCAACGGCCAGTACTTCGGGAGTGAGGCTGCGCTGCCGTCGCTCTTGCAACCGCTGTTGAACGCAGCAACTCCGCAGACGATGACGATTCGCACGCGCTCCTTCATCAACGCCGCCCTCGACTGGGCGAACTGTTCCGATGTCGCCCGCTGTCATATCGGGGTGCCAAGCGCGGAGGTCGGCCGTTCCGACTTCCTGGCCAAGTCGGATTATGTTGCGACGCCGCTCCCAGCCGCCGGAATCCAAGCGATGATCCAGAAGATCGAGCAGCGCCAGAACGATCCCGCGCTCGGCGGCGGCAGCATCCTGATGGACGCCTACGGCGGTGCGATCAACCGCGTTCCGAAGAACGCAACGGCATTCGTGCATCGCGACCAGCTCTTCTCCTTGCAATACGTCGCGGCGAGCTCGACTCCGGCTGACGCCGATTGGCTGCGTGGGTTCCGCGCCGCGCTGGCACCGTACGTGTCAGGTCAGGCGTACCAGAACTACATCGACCCCGAGCTGGAGCATCCGAACATCTCTTACTACGCGACCAACCTGCCGCGCCTGCGAATCGTCAAGGCTCGCTACGACCAGAAGAACGTGTTCCGGTTTCCGCGGAGCGTGCTGCCCGCTCCCGCCTGAGCCGCGTCCAGATCAGGTCGCCGTTTGCGAGCAGAAACGCCAACGCGAGCAGCGGCAAGGCGGGGAGTCCCCCGAGCTCGCCCCAGACCGCGAGTGCGAGGGTCGCGCCGAACGACAGCGTCAGCAGCAGCCACGTCAACCGTGGACGCAACTCCCACTGGACCGAGGCCGCGAGGAAGAGCGCGAAGAAGAGGAGATCCGGCAGGCCGAGGTTCGCTGCCGATGTCTCGCCGGGAATCGCGAAGGCGAACGAGAAGTTCGTGAAGACGTTCCGATGCTCGTTGACGATCACCTTTGTCGGCCCACGCCACACGGAGTAGGCATCCACCCAGGGGATGATCAGGGCGACGAGCACCACCCAGTTCAGCGTCTCGAAGTAGCGCAGGAACCAGAAGCCGACGGCGGTGACGCCGAACAGCTTGCAGAAGTTTCCCGGCGTGTTCCAACCCGCAAGGTGAAACAGAAGCGCGAACACGCCGAAGGCGAGGCCGACCGCGAGCAAGCCGGGCGCATTGCGTAGGGGCAGCACGAGCCACACCAGTGCGAAGCAGGCGGGGATGAGGACGAACGCGATGAACGCGATGTCCCACCACGTCGACGCATTCCACAGCCTGTCGTGGAACGCGTAGTAGAGGGCGAGCGCCGTCCCGAGCGTTAATAGGGCGGCAGCTCGGCCCACCATTGGCCGAGTGGCTTGAAAGCGTTCCAAAACTGAGTCTTCGCGGGGGCTTCGTCGAGCGACGCGTCGATGTCGGGGACAACCAATACCTGGACCGTTGCGGTGAAGCGCTCGAGCTCGCCCGGCTTGTACTCCACGGTATCGGCAAGCGGGAAGTCGATTGCGTTGAGGAACTCGACGACGCTCTCTCCCATCGCCACGATCAGCTTCGGCTGCACGATGTGCAGCTCGCGCGTGAGGAACGGCCGCGACTCCGCCTCTTCCCCGTCCGCGAACTTGAGGCAATTCGTCCCGTAGACGGACATGGGATCGACATGGAGCCGCTGCAGCGATTTCAGGATTGCCTGGCCGGCGCGGCCGTAGAAGGCGACGCCCTCCTGTACCTCGGCCGGCTGCGGCCTGAATTTGAGCAGCATGACGTCGGCAAGCGGATGGCCGGACCCGACGACCGGCACCCGCGTGCCGCCGCCCACCTGGGCCACCTCGTGGGCGAGGTCGTTGATCTCGACGATCGCCTTCTGGAGGTACTTCTCGTAGATCTCGTCTGTCGTAGCCACGCTCAGACCAGGTTCGGGACTACCGAACCCGTTCCTTGGCCTGAGCCATCCATTTGAGGGACTGGAGGTACACGAGCGACCTGGGGCGGCGCAAAACCTGGGCCGAGCGGAGGCTGAGGAGGAATTCCTCCGGGCCCTCGAACGCACGCATGCGGACGGCGCCGGTGCCCACCCCCTGGAGCACGTGCGCGTCCGAGCCCGCCCCCATCGTCAGGTTGTACTTCCGCGCAAAGCGCAGCGCCTCGTCGTTGTAGGCCTCGAAGAGGAGACGGGCGTTGTAGACCTCGAAGATGTCGATGTCCGCGAGGTGGTGCTGGAGCGTCGCCGGATCGGGAATCGAATGCATGCGGTCAAAGGGGTGCGGGAGATAGACGAGGCCGTCCTGCTCCTTGATCGCCGCCACCGTGTCGGCGAAGGACAGGCCGCGGGGGATCTCCTCACGCAGGAACAGTCCGATCACCTCTCCCTGCCCGTCTGTCTTCACCTCCTCGCCGGGGATGACGACGAGCTCGTGGTCGCGTGCCAGCTCCTTCGTCTCGAGCGCGCCCCCGAACACGTTGTGATCCGTGACGGCGATGGCGCCGAGCCCGATCGCCGCCCCATGCATGACCAGGTCGGCCGGGTCGACTGCACAGTCGGGCGACCAGCTCGTGTGCATGTGCAGATCGCAGAGCACCCACGGCCGATCGGCGAGCGGATCGTCCGAGCGCGGAGCCGAATGACGGCGCCCGCTCAGCGAGCGGTAGAGCTCGTCGAGCTCGCGCGCCACGTCCGCGAAGCTCTGGCCCACGACATCGGCGCGTGCTCGCTCCGCCTTGCGGGCCCGGAACTCTGGGTCCTCGGCAAGCCGTGCAACTTCGGCGCCGGCGAGCTCGAGCTGGTCGCGCACGCCGGGTGGGGAGGCGATCGCGCACCCGGACGCCGATGCTTCGAGCCGTACGCGCTGGAGCCCCGCGAGCGCCGGGACGAAGATGCTCGTTTCCGCGAGTATCGGCGCTCGTGCGGCACCATCCCGCGCCGTTCGCACGTGCACGCGGTCACGCAGGACCCGCGGGATCGTCGGCCGGCCGGCCAGGGGTTTCGTGCGCAGCAGGACGAGCTCCCAGTCCGGCAGCTCCTCCAGCGCGCGAAACACTCCGCGCAGGAGAGCGCGCTCGTTCGGCCGCCACTCGAGGACGATCAGGTCGCGCTTGTGCCGGGACTCAAAGAGATGAGACTCGAGTCCCTCGCTGACGACGCGGTAGTGGCCGGGAAAGCGGGTGGCGGCCGCCTCGGCCGTCTCCTCGCTGGTCGCGACAAGCGCGTCGATGCGCCCAAGCAGGCGGTCGCGCTGTGCTCGTCCGGGCGGATAGCCGAGCCGTTCGGCGTTCAAGAATGTCGCCACGGTCATCGCCTGAGCGTCCCGCAGCGCCAGATACGAGAGTGAAGGGAGCCCCGGCTCGAAGCCGTGGACGACGTCGAACCGACCGAGTGCCAGCGCAAGCGCGAGGTTCGCACGCGCCCCGACCGGCACGCCGATCCGACTCCGGCGCGAGATGGGGACTGCCGGGCCGAGCGCGATCACTTCCGACTCGAGCCCATCGAGCAGGGCGCGACGGCCTGCAGCCAGGTCTCGGGCCCGATTCGACGAGGCGAGGACCGTCACGGTGTGACCAAGTGTGCGCAGCTCCCTTGCGACGCCCGCCACGTGCTCGTTGACGTCGTGCGGCTGCGACCAGGCAAAGGGCGTGACGAGGCAGATCCTGAGACCCATCCTGCACCGAGTGTAGTGAGGAGGGCCCGGCCGTCATGGCCAGGCCCTCCCGACTGGCTTACGCGCCCGGAATGCGCAGGAGCATGAGCTGTCCGCCCTCGCGCTTGTTCGTCCAGTCAGGCGCGGCCGACTGCTCTACCCAGAGCGTGTGCGCCTGGACATTGATCAGGAACGCGCCCGGCCCGAAGACCGACGACGCGTCGATGACACCCGTCGACTCCCAGGAGCCCCAGGCACCCAGCGTGGTCGACGAGTCGACATCGGTGGGGCCCTCGTCCGCCGACTGGTTCACCACGGCCACCGGAGCGTCCACCCCGGTCGTGAAGTCGTGCCGCCAGAGACGTGCGGGAGTCGCGTTCGGATCGGTGGAGCCGACCGGAAACTGCTGGCTCGAGCCCGGATCCTCGGTGATGTAGAGCCCGTTCTGCGTCGTCTCGACGTTGTCCGGCTGGTGGATCTCGCCGATCGTCTTCACCGGCTGGTCGTCGCCCTCGATATAGACCGAGAGCGAGAGCACCTTCGTCGGATCGCCGGGGTCGAGGACGAGCTTCCAGATGCGGCCGTTCGTCGAGGCGAACGCGTTACCACTGGCGCTGTTCGAGCCTCTGCCGGTGTCGGCGATGTAGACGACGTTCTGCATCCCCGGTCGCTTGTCGTACTGGATGTCCTCGAGTCGCACGAACTGGAAGACGTGGGCCGAGTCGGAAGCCGACTCCAACGCATTCTGATCGCCGCTCGCCGCACTCTTGTCGATCTTCACGAAATGCCCACTCACGGACATCGACGATCCGACCGGGAAGTCGTAGTAGTCGTCCACTGCGGAATTGTCCGAGACGAACCCGTACAGATCGCCTTGGTCATTCCAGAGGGCGTTGGCGCTGTCCGCCATGTACGAGTACAGCTGCGAGCCGGCAGGGTTGCTCACGAACGTGTCGTCGCCGGAAAGGACGACCGGATGGCCGTATCCCGCAACCGCGACGTCGTTCTCGTGGTTCAGCCTGCCCATTCCGTAGATCACCTTGTGCTGCCCGGAGCGGATGTCGTTTGCAATGACGACTCCGGCCTGCTCGGCACCGGCAACGGGCGGAAACGCTTGTCCCGTGCGGTTGACGAAGTCGCTCGTCTCCTCGTTCGTGAACAGGATCGAACGTTCGAAACCCTCCTTCGAGGTCGCGAGGAAGTTCGAGCAGAACCGCTGGAAGTTCTCTGCGCTCGTGATCGTCAGTTCGCCCTTGAGCACTCCCGCGCTGTGCTGGTTCAGGCGCAGCTTGCTGAGCTGGCCGTTGTCGAAGTCGTTTTGATTCGCGGCCCCCGCGCCCGCTGTGTACGGGAACGGGACTGTCGAGGTCTCGTGGTTGACGTAGACGTCGACCGTCCCCTCTCCGTTCGGGTCGAGCGAGATCCCGTCCGGGATCGCCTCGAAGCGGTAGCCCCTGACCGTGTCGCCGACAGTGATGATCGGCGTGACGGTCGCGCCCGGCGCCAGCGGAGTCAGCATCGCCGGTTGGCTCGTCTTGAACCCTGAGTCGTTGTCGCCGGCTCCGGCAGTCGTAGCCGCCACCGCCACGACGAGCAACGCCAGCAGGACCACAAGTGGTCGCTTCATAGCCTGCACATCTCCTCCCCTTGGATTGCGCGGCGGATTGTGACACACGTCCGCCGCGCTCCAAAGGGTTGCCGATCTACGGTGTGGTTGCGCCTTCCTCGACGCGTGAGGAGGTGCGGGCGTTGTCGCGGATGAACTTCTCGGCCGCGTCGTACGCCTCGTCGTCGGGGACCTGCTTCGGCGGCGACTTCATCAGGTACGAGCTCGGGCCTTCGAGGGCGCCGGCGATACCGTTGTTCAGCGCCAGCTTCGCGAGCCGGACGGCGTCGATGACGATGCCGGCCGAGTTCGGCGAGTCCCAGACCTCGAGCTTCAGCTCCAGGTTCAGCGGCACGTCGCCGAAGGCCGAGCCCTCCATGCGGATGTAGGCCCACTTGCGGTCGCTCAGCCACGGCACGTAGTCGGACGGGCCGACGTGGACGTTCTTCGCGCCGAGGTCGTAGTCGAGCATCGACGTGACGGCGTTCGTCTTCGAGATCTTCTTCGACTCGAGCCGGTCGCGTTCCAGCATGTTGAGGAAGTCGGAGTTGCCGCCGACATTCAGCTGCATCGTCTTGTCGAGCCGGACGCCGCGCTCGCGGAACAGCGATGTGAGCACGCGGTGCGTGATCGTCGCGCCGACCTGCGACTTGATGTCGTCGCCGATGATCGGCAGGCCCTTCTCCTCGAAGCGGCGCTGCCAGTACGCCTCGCGGGCGATGAAGACCGGCATGCAGTTGACCATCGCGCAGCCAGCCTCGAGCACCTGCTCCGCATACCACTTGGTGGCGGCGTCGGAGCCGACGGGCAGGTAGTTGACGACGACGTCAGTCTTCGTGTCGCGCAGGATCCCGACGACGTCGGCGGTCTCACCGGGCGCCTTGGTGACGACCTCGGAGATGTACTTGCCGAGCCCGTCGTGGGTCATCCCGCGTTGGACGGTGATGTCTGTCTTGGGCACCTCTGCGAATTTGATCGTGTCGTTCGGGTGCGCCCACATCGCGTCGGCGAGGTCGACGCCGACCTTGCCCTTGACGACGTCGAACGCGGCGGTGAACTCGATGTCCGAGATGTGGTAGCCGCCGAGGTCGACGTGCATGAGGCCGGGGACGGAGTCCTCCGGCT
>DASVEU010000154.1:0-11805 GCA_036380395.1 Gaiellaceae bacterium | reverse complement strand
CGCGATCCGCAGGCGTCCAAGCGCTTCTACACGACGATCGCGCCGCACGCCGGGCTCCGCCTGGCGCACGACGAGCCCGGCCGCGTGCAGCTCTCCGGCCCGGACTACAGCTTCTCGCTCGTCCGGGACGAGCGGCCCCTCACGGAGCACGTCCACCTCGCGTTCCCCGCGCGCGAGGACGCGACAGTGCGCGCGTTCCACGCCGCCGCGCTCGCGGCGGGCTACGAGGACCAGGGCGCGCCCGGCGAGCGCCCCGTCTACCACCCGGGCTACTACGGCGCGTTCGTGCTCGACCCGGACGGGCACAACGTCGAGGTCGTCAACCACAACCGGGGCTGAGCCGTGGGCGACGAGTCCGCCCACCACATCCGGCGACAATGGGGCGCGGCGCGATCAGTCGTCAGCGCGTCGTCAATGACCGAAGCTCGGCGACGGAAGTAGCCAAGGCACCGGCGGGAATGTCTCGCGGGTTCGATTCCCGCCCTCAGACTGCGCAGCGGCGGGTCGTTCACGACGAGCTTCTGCCGCGCGTTCGGCATGTCGCCGGTGAGAAGTGTCAGAAGGCCGCTGAATAGGCGTTCAGCGCAGGCTGGCCACCGAGATGCGCGTACAACACGCGTGAACCGGGTGGGATGCGTCCGGAAGACACGAGGTCGATCAGTGCCGCCATCGACTTTCCTTCGTACACGGGATCGGTGAGCACTCCCT
This sequence comes from Gaiellaceae bacterium, assembly GCA_036380395.1. Taxonomy (GTDB): domain Bacteria; phylum Actinomycetota; class Thermoleophilia; order Gaiellales; family Gaiellaceae; genus 3-1-20CM-4-69-9. The sequence goes on along the minus strand of DASVEU010000154.1, from coordinate 11,097 downwards.
CGAGCCGAGCACACAGGCGGATGGCGTCGATCGTCTTCGCATCCGGAACTCCGTATGTGCCGGCGTGCCACTCGTCGAGCAGGACGATCTCGTCGTCGCGCAACTCGCGGCTCAGGCCGATCGCTTCGGCGGTCTGCCGCGCGATGCGGGCGATCTGATTCCACGTCTGCTCGACCTTCGCGGAGCCGTCGATGCCGAGCACCTTGCGCTCGGCATCCTGCAAGGCGAACCCCGCGATCATGCCCGCCTGCGTTGAGCCGGTCACCGAGCACGTGATGACCGTGTCGAAGAAGACGCCGAGCTCCCGCTCCTGGTCTGCGACCTCCTGTGCCCAGCGTGCGAAGCCGAGCCCGCCCAGTGGGTGATCGGACGCGCCGGCGGGGATTGCGTACGGCTTCCCGCCGCGCTCCTCGACCGACGCGAGGGCCTCTTCCCAGCTCGGCCGGATGCCGATGTCGAATCCGGCCGCGCTGAGCCGCACGTCGGCGCCCATGATCCGCGAGAGCAGGATGTTGCCGACCTTGTCGTAAACGGCATCCGGCCACTCGACCCAGTGTTCCTGCACCAGGACGCAGCCGAGGCCGAGCTTCGCGGCGACCGCGGCGACTTGCCTCGTGTGGTTCGACTGCACGCCGCCGATCGAGACAAGCGTGTCGCAGCCCTGCGCGAGCGCTTCCGCGACGAGGTACTCGAGCTTCCGCGTCTTGTTGCCGCCGTACGCGAGACCGGAGTTGCAGTCCTCGCGCTTCGCCCAGATCTCGACCTCGCCGCCGAGGTGCTCGCTCAACCCCTCGAGCCGATGCACCGGCGACGGGCCGAACAGCAGCGGCGCGCGCGCGAAGCTGTCCAGACCTCGCTGCTCAGTCACGGGGCGCGTAGTCCGTGCTCTCGAAAGGCCAGTCCGAATCGAGCCATGTGCGGACGGCTCGCCAGAGGAGCGTGTCGAGATCGGCGTCGCTAGCTCGTACCCACGATTGCACCTCCGCGTCGACGGCCTCCTTCTTGGACGGATAGATGTAGACACAGCCGATCACGTCGCCCTCAGGCGACAGCACCGTGTACGTGAAGCCGGTCCGATTTTCGAAATCCGAGGCGTGTCTCTCGAGGTCCGCGCGATTCTCGTCCAGGGTCATCGAACGCGGCCAGGTGCTCTCTTCCCAGCCCGGTGTGTTGTGTATGTGCTCGATCGAGGTCGACCAAGCCGCATAGTCGGCATCATTGTGTTGCGGGCCGAGCGGCTCCAGCACGAACTGCGCCGTCTCGAGTCGACGCGGCACGACGAAGTGAGGCGACACGAAGAACTCGACAGTCACGCGCCGATCCTATGACGAGCACGACCGCCGCCGGTACGCTGGCCGGCGGCATGGCTCTAGGCGGACCTCGAGCGATCCTGGCCGCGCTCGTGCTCGCAGCCCTACCCATTGGCGCGGCCGGGTGCGCCTTCGAGGGCCACATCGCGGTTCAGCTCCGGGATGGGGCACCAGTCGTGGTGCAGCAGTCATCCACCGTGGAGCTGACTCCGAATCGCGTGCAGGGAACGACCACACGCGCCGGGCAGGTCATTCGAATCGACTGCTCCGTCACGGGCGTCTTCGATGTCAGGGAGGCCACCGGATCGGCTGTGCTGATTCAGCTCTACGTCGTCCACCTGCGCACGCGGCCGTTGCCGCGTGGAACGCCCTACCAACTCGACTGCTCGGGCCCGGTCATCGTGCAGCTGCCGGCCGATGCCGCGGATGTTCAGGCCACCGCGACGGACGGGTCCGGCTCGTCGGCAGAGCTGGCCGTACAGGCTCCGCTTAATGCGATCCCGCTTACGTTCGGCAAGCGGCTGTCGGCGGAGCGTGGGACGCAGCTGGCCGTCGTCAGTTGGCCGGCGGTTTCCGCCGGCAGCTATGAGATGGAGCTCTCGTTCAGCCTCGCAAAGACCCGCGTGTTCCGGGAGAAGGTGCTCTATGCCGCCTTGATCGCCTGTGGACGTTCGAAGTACTTCCAACCGATCCGGCCGTTGACCGCCCGCATGGCGCAGGTCGCGCCACTCACGATCCAACCAACTCCGAACCAGACAAACGTGTCGGTCCCGCATCTGTTCGGCGGAATTCGCAGCTACGGAGAGGCAACGCGAACGCTCTCATGCGCTCGCTGACCGCCTAGCGACACGCCGCCGAGCCATAGCCCTGGCGCCTCGAACGATTCACTCGTTCGTTTGGCTTGCTTGGGCTATGGCTCAGAGACCGCTAACTACAGCTTGCTGCGAACCGCATCGAATGCGGCGGAGATGGACGTGGAGAGCAAGCCGAGCGCCACGACAACTGCGACCGCGATCACCGCCAGGACGACGCCGTACTCGGCCATCGTCTGACCCTCCTCGACGGCGAAGCGTGCGCGGAGGTAATGGACCAGATCCTTGAACGACATGGATTCACCCCCTTTCGCCGGTTGGGGCGCGCCATGACGCGCAATGCACCGAGAGCTCTTGCTAGATGTGAACTCGACTCGAAGTCGTTCAACGCCGCACGACAAGCTGATGAACCTTTCTCTCTGGACCGCGCCGCTATGCCTCCTGCGGCCCTTTCGAGGTCATCGTCGTCACGGACGGCGGGACCTGTATCCCCCACGAGGGTGAACCGCCCGCCCGCGGCTGATTACAGGTCGCCAGCGAACCTGTCGCGCGCCCGCTCCGCCGCAACCAAGTGCCCGTACCGCGCGTAATTCGGGAGGGCTCGGAACGTCGGGCTACAGCGCCCGACCCTCCGCAAGATGCCTCGTCAGGGCCCAGTGAACGGCACGTGATCCTGCTCACATACCGTTCCGACGCTCGGAAGCGTGAGGTCGACGAGGTAGCGCGTCTGCACCGCGTCGGCGCAGGACGAGAGGAAGAGCGACGTGTGGCCCCACCCGTGCACCGTCAGAAGCCGCGAGTTCGGCAACAGGTTCGAGGCGATCACCGCCCCCTCGTAGCGCGTGGCCGGATCGAAGAGGTTCCCGATCACAAGCACGGGGTTCGCCGTGGTGTGCGTGAACGGCCCCATGTAGCGATCGGCATCGCTGTTCGGCCAGGCGGCGCAGATTGAGGACGCCCACGTCCAGAGTCGGCCGAAGTAGCCGAACGCGGCGTCGGCGGCAGCACCGTTCGTCGACCAGGCGTCGTAGGAGTGCGGGTTGTCCGAGTCCGCGCAGGCGACGGCAGGGAAGCTCTCCAGGAAGTTGTTGTAGTGCGGGAACCCGCGCTTGGGGATGTAGGCGTTTGTCGGACGCCAGAACTGCTGAAAGCGGACACCCAGAGTCGCAGCGCCGGCCTGCTCCTCCAGACCAGCGAGACCTTCCGCAAACGACTCCCACGACGACGAGTCGTACATCGCCCCGAGCGTCATGGCGATCAGGATCGAATAATTGACCTCTCCCGTCGAGCCGTCAGGAAACGTGATCGGCAGCGGATGACTCTTCAGCGCCGCGCCGAGTGCCGCGAATCGAGTCGCACTGTCGGGCCCGAAGGCGCAGTTCGCACCGCCGGCGTCGCACAGGCGGAAGAACTCGTTCAGCGTCGCCTGCGCACCCGCATCGCTACGTAGGCGCGTTGAGAACGGGACCGTCGAGCCGTCGCCCGTGCCCGTCGTCCACGCGATTGGATCGAGAACGCCGTCGATGATCAGCGCGCGAACATTGTTCGGGAACATGTTCGCGTACGTCTGCCCGAGGAACGTTCCGTAGGACACGCCGGCATACGTGAGCTTGGCGTCGCCGACCGCCTCCCGGAGTACATCGAGATCGCGAGCGACGTCGGCAGTCGCCATGTGGTCGGCGATGCGGCCTCCACGCTGGGCACAGCTGGAATCGAGGTAAAGATCCGCGTTCATCCAGGCCTGCTCCTCCGCAGGTGTGCTCGGGAAGGCAAACGGCGTGAAATACGGCCCCCACTGCTTGTCGGTCCCGAAACAGCGCAACGCGGTGCTCCTGTTCGTCCCACGCGGGTCGAAGCCGACCAGATCGAACTTCGCACGAACCTCGTCCGTATAGAGGAACGGGCCTGCGAACACCGTGTAGTCGACCCCGGAGCCACCGGGACCGCCCGGATTCAGGAAGAGGGAGCCGATCCGGTGCGCCGGATCGGTGGCCGGTAGGCGCACGACCGCGATGGAGATCGTGGCTCCGTTCGGACTGTCGTAATCAAGCGGTACCTGAACAGTCCCGCACTCGAAAGGCCCCATCTGCGCGTAGCACTTGCTCCAGGCGATCTTTCCCGGCGCGGCTGATGCCTCGCCCGCCATAGCACCCGCGCAGACGCACGCGACTGCGACAGCCGCCATAGCTGTCTTTAGCTTCCTCATACGTCCCTCCCCTCGAGAGCCCGGTGTCCTCCGCCGCCCACCGGCAAGGCACGACTCTGCTCCTTCAGAGGATGGAAGTCAATGGCCCATCGCCTGGCCCATCCTGAAGTGCCGGTACCGTTGGGCGAGGGTCTGTGGCACAACGGCGTTTTCAGCGGGGTCGCGAGCTCGCGATCGATCTCGGCACGGCGAACACTCTCGTCTTCGTTCGCGGCGGCGGAATTGTCGTCTTCGAGCCTTCCGTCGTCGCGATCGACGAGGTAACCGGCCGAGTCCACGCGGTCGGCGAGGAGGCCCGCCGCATGATCGGACGCACGCCGGCGACCATTCGCGCGATCCGGCCATTGCGGCACGGCGTGATCGCGGACTTCGACGTGACAGCCGAGATGTTGCGCTACTTCATCCGGCGCGCCGGCGGCGGCGGCGGCCTCTCTTATTCGCACGTCGTTCTCTGCGTGCCGAGTGGGACAACCGACGTCGAGCGGAACGCAGTCGAGGAAGCAACGCTCGCCGCCGGCGCACGCAGGGTGTCGTTGATCGAGGAGCCGATGGCGGCGGCAATCGGTGCCGGACTAGCCGTCGCCGAGGCAGAGGGAACGATGATCGTGGACATCGGCGGCGGCACCACCGAAGTGGCGGTTCTCGCGCTCGGCGGCATCATCGTGTGGGAGTCGATCCGCGTCGGCGGCTACGAGCTCGACGATGCGCTCGTTCGGCACGTCGACGCGAGCGCGCGCCTGCTCATCGGTCCCGAGACCGCCGAGACGGCGAAGATCGCCTGCGGCGCCGCGTGGCCGCTGCCCGAAACCCTCGAGACTCAAGTCGCCGGCCGCGATCGCATCACCGGACTACTGCGACGGACCACGATCGATTCGAACGAGGTGCGTGCCGCAATCGCGCAGCCAATCGAGACGATCGTCGACGCAGTGAAACGGACGCTTGAATCGACGCCTCCCGAGCTCGCCGCGGACATCAGCAGCCGCGGCATCACGCTCGCCGGCGGCGGCGCATTGTTACGTGGATTCGAGCGGCTACTGAGCTCGGAAACCGGGCTGCCCGTCGTGGTCGCGGACTCGCCGCTCGAGTGCGTCGTGCTCGGCGCCGGCAGCAGCCTCGAAGAGAGCGAGCTGCTGGGGCATACCGCGAAGAAGCGGCCGCCCTTCGGCCGTCGCCGCCGACGTGGGCGACGCTGAGACCTCCCATACAGCCTGACCACTGCAGCAATACTGGGCCGATGATCACGCCTGTCCCACCGGCCCGCCACCTCCTCCGCGCCAAGGATCTCATCGACGCCCGTTACCGGGAGCAGCTGGACGTGCCGGCGCTCGCGCGCGCCGCTCGGCTCTCGACCGCGCACTTCAGCCGCGAGTTTCGGCGCTCCTTCGGCGAAACGCCACACCAGTACCTCCTGACGCGCCGACTCGAGCGCGCCGCCGCGCTGCTTCGCAACACCGACCGGACGGTCGCGGAAATCTGCCTCACTGTCGGACTGCGCAGCGTCGGATCGTTCACGACGAGCTTCGGTCGCGCGTTCGGCATGTCGCCCACCGCCTACCGGGCGAGCTATCCGCCGGCGTCCGCTCGTGTTCGGATACCGACCTGCGTGCTGCAGGCATACGCGCGTCCGCCATACAGCAGTTTTCGAGAAGACAACGGAGATCGCCCCGGCTAACGTCGTCCCGACTGTTCCACGACATCGGAGGACGACATGCTGAAGAACCTCACCAACGTCAACGTCTGGGTCCACGACCAGGACGAAGCCCTTGCCTTCTACACGGAGAAGCTCGGAATGGAGCTCCGCGACGACGTCACGGTGCCCGAGTTGGGCAACTTTCGCTGGCTGACCGTCGGCTTGCCCGGTCAGGACGTCGCCCTTGCCCTGATGGCCGTCCCCGGCCCGCCCGTGTTCGACCAGGAGACGCACGACCAGATCACGGCGCTGATGGCCAAGGGCGCCGCCGGCGGGCTCTTCTTCTCGACCGACGACGTCCAGGGCACCTACGAAGAGCTCAAGAAGAGCGGCGTCGAGTTCCAGCAGGAGCCGACAAAGCAGCCGTACGGCATCGACGCCGGCTTCCGCGACCCGTCCGGCAACTCCGCCCGGATGATGCAGTCGAGTTAGGCCCCAACAAGCGCTTGCCGCGACTCGTCTGCGGTCGTCAGCTCAATTTGGGTTCGAGACCCTACTGCGGATACCGCGAACGGCTCGGCTTCCGGCGAGCGCGCCGAGGATGGCCAGCACGAACGGCACGACGTCCGGCCAACTCTGATTGTTCGCGAAGATCACCTCGACGAAGAGAATGCCGATGGCGAAGCCGGCGACCGCTCCCACAATAGCCCCGAGAACCCCCATGGGGACGAGCTAAGCACCTAGGCCATTGAACCTCAAGAGCACCAGGCGGCAACAGCTCGTGCGAGGGGAATCGATCCCACCAGCAGCCGACGGCTAACGAAGGATCCTGATCTCTTTCCACGCGACCCACGACGGGCTTTCGAACGTCGTGACCCGCACGGCGGTGATGCCGCGCCAGGCGCGCGTCGGCTTGATGGTGATGAGATCGTTGTCGCTGGTCCAGCGCGCGACCACCCTGAGCAGCCGAAGCCGGCCTGTCGCATCGCGGCCGCGTAGGTCGTTCAGGCTGCGCTCAGAATCTCCCTTCGGCTTTAAGAAGTAGTGAGTGCGACGTAAATGGTGTGTCAGTTCTCTCTTGCGTCAAACGGCCGCCCCCTCCATGTTCTTCGCGACGACGTCCATCGTCTGCTGGAGGTCCTTCGTCGGACTGAACTCGATGATCTCTGTCCCTGCATAAAGCACCGGCGTGTGACCGGCCGGCATGTAGTAGGCGTCGCCCGTCTCGAACGTCTCCTCACCGTCCGCGGTCTTGAAGCCCACCTTGCCTTTGATCACGTACCCCCAGTGCTCGCACTGGCAGCGATCGTCGGGCAGACCTTTGAAAACCTCGGCCGGATCCGCGTCCGCGGTGTATGTCTCGAACGCGACCGTGTAGCCGCCGTCGAAGTTCTCGTAGTGGCCCTCGTAGCCCTCCATCTGCATGGAGTCCGAGGCTGTCGTCCTGGATGCCTTTGGCATCTCGCACCTCCTTCCCGTGTGCGCCGAGCCTATGCCTCCGTCCCGGGAGAGACAAGTTGAGCCGTCTGAGGTCCATCACCGCACCGCAGAGCCGGCCTCGCCACACACCGATGAGTTTTGCCCGGCCGTGCAGTCCAACTCTGGGTATTCGTCATCGACGCGGAAGGGAGCACCCATGGGACAGCCGGTCGTGCACTTCGAGGTGATCGGGAAGGACGGCCCGAAGCTGCAGCGCTACTACTCCGAGCTCTTCGGCTGGGAGATCAACGGCGACAATCCGATGAACTACGGGATGGTGGACGGGAAGAAGAACCCGGCGCCCGACGGGATGAGCATCGGAGGCGGCATCGCAGCCGGCCCGAACGGCTACGACGGACACGTCACGTTCTACGTCGCGGTCGAAGACATCGAAGAGGCCCTCGTCACGGCCGAACGTCTCGGCGGCACTCGGGTCATGGGCCCGGAGAAGGTCATGGACATGGTCGAGCTCGGCCAGTTCAAGGATCCGGAGGGCCACGTCATCGGAGTCGTCAAGCCGCTCGACATGTAGGGACGGCGTGCGGAGGCTCCGGCGCTGCTGGAGCCTCCGCGCAACCTGCGATCCTTCACGTGTGACAGAACCCGCACTCGTTCTCCCGACGATCACGGCCAACGAGCTTCTGAACAAGATCGAGAACCGCGACCCGTTCGTCCTGGTCGACGCACTTGCGCCGATGGTGTACGCACACTCCCATCTGCCCGGCGCAATCAACTTGCCGCCAGCCGACATCGAGCCAGCGCGAATCGCGAGGCGCATTCCGGATCCGCAGAGCGAGATCGTCGTCTACTGCTCCAGTCCAGATTGCGACGACTCCGTTGCGACGGCTCGGCGCCTGCTAGGCCTCGGTTATACGAACGTCCGACATTACGCCGGCGGCAAGAACGAATGGCGCGACGCCGGACTGCCGCTCGAGCGCGCCGGGAAACCTTTCGTGCCCAAGCCGTAAGGTCTAGCGGCCGAACTCGAACGTGAGCGGCCGCCGCCCGCTCGGCAAGGTCTTCGGAGGCTCCGTGACGCCGTTCTGAGGAAATCGGAACGGATCTAGCCAGGACCTGCGCGCCTGAGGTCGAAAGAGCGCCTTGCCCAGGGTTACCCTCGGGGTGCGCTTCTCCCCTGGCAGCCCGAGCTGCGGCGTGAGCTGTAGACGTCGCGCCCTGGGCATCTCGTCCCCTAGCCGAGATTGCCGGCGCAGGACTCCCCGAACACGGAGAGAACCGAAGGCCCAACCGCCGGGCATCGGCGCCCGCGCTCAGAGGGAGGTTCAATGGAAGCTGCAGTCCCTGTCGGCCGACCGCGCAGCGTGGCACGGTGGGCCGCTCTCGGAGGACTTGTCTACGTCGTGCTGTTCGTCATCGGGACGATCCTGCTCTTCAGCGGTGCGCCGTCCGGCGATTCGGCGCCGGCAAAGGTCATCCAGTGGTACTCAGACAGCGGCCACCGAGACCGCATCCACTTCGGCTGGATCCTGATCAGCCTCAGCATCATCTTCCTGCTCTGGTTCATCGGGGCGCTGCGCCGGGCGGTGAGCGCCGTCGACGGCGAGGGAATCCTCACCGGGGTGGTGAGCCTCGGGGGAGGTGTCTACGCAGCGCTTGCGCTTGCTTCGGTCGCGCTGAGCGACGGCATCAGGACGATGAGCGACGACACGTACCAGCACCGCGTGTTCCCCGAATTGATCCACGCGGCGGACGACGCGACGTGGGTCATGCACGCCACGGGCGCTGCGGCGCTCGGCGTGATGATCATCGCGACTTCACTTGCGTTCATGTGGGGCGCGGTCTGGCCGACTTGGGCCGGCTGGCTCGGCGTTGTCGTCGGGATCCTCGCGCTCGCCTCGATCGCGTTCTTCCCGCAGTTCCTGTTCCTGCTGTGGATCCTGGTCGTCTCTATCTGGATGTTCCGCCGTCCACATTCGCCTAGCGCTATCGCGTAAGAAAAAAGCCCAGTGGGGGGAGCCGTAGCTCCCCCCACACGTTTTCTCAGGCCGCCAGGTCGAACGCGGGCTCGGCCTCTTCCACCGGCTGCTCGAGCTCGTCGCGGCGGATCAACGTCAGCGCGGCCACGATCCCGATTGCCGCGAGGATCACTCCGGCCAAGAACGCGCCGTGGAAGCCGTCGACCAGCGCCTGCGCTCGGGTCGCGCCGCCGGCGAGAGCATCGCTCGTCCGCGAGGTGGCGATCGTCGACAGCGCGGCGATCCCAAGTGCGCCGCCGATCTGCTGTGACGTGTTGATCAGCCCCGAGGCGAGCCCCGCCTCGGCGGGCTGGATGCCGGCAAGCGCCGCGATCGAGATCGGCACGAACGAGAAGCCGAGGCCGACGGCGATCAGCAGGAAGCCCGGCAGCAGGTCGGCGAGGTACGAGCCGCCCACCGACACCTGCGTGAAGTAGACGAGACCGCCGGTGAGCGACGTCATGCCGATCGCCAGCACCGGCTTCACGCCGATCCGGGTCACGAGCTGTGCCGCGATCGCCGACGTGAAGATCGCCGTGCCCGCGACCGCCAGGTAACCGACGCCGGTCTTCATCGGCGAGTAGCCGAGCACCTGCTGCATGTACAGCGTCAACATCAGGAACAGCGAGAACGTCGCTGTGCCCATGATGAAGCCGGCGACGTTCGCGCCGCTGACCGTCTTGATCCGCAGGATGCCGAGGCGCATCAGCGGCTCGGGATGTCGTTGCTCCCACGCGAGAAAGCCGACCAGCATGACCAGTGACGCTGCGAAGAACGAGACCGTCTTCCCGGCGAGCCAGCCGTCCTGTCCGGCCTGCGTGATCGCGTAGACGAGCGACGAGAGCCCGCCCGTCACCAGCACCGCGCCGAGCGCGTCGAAGGACTTGACGGTCGCATCGCGGCTCTCCTTGAGCAGGATCGGGGCGAGGATGAACGCCGTCACGCCGACGGGGACGTTGACGAAGAAGATCCAGGCCCAGCTGAGCGCGTCCGTGAGGATTCCGCCGAGCAACACGCCGGCCGCGGCACCGAAGCCGCCGACCGCGCCCCAGACGCCGAGCGCGATGTTGCGCTCGCGTCCCTCGACGAACGTCGTCGAGAGGATGGACAGCGCCGCGGGCGTGATGACGGCCGCGCCGAGGCCCTGGAGGGCACGCGCAGTGATCAGCGACGCCTCGGACCACGCCAGGCCCGCGAAGAGCGAGGCGAGCGTGAACACGATCAGCCCGGCGAGGAAGATCCGTCTACGCCCGAGGAGGTCGGCCGCGCGGCCCCCGAGGAGCAGGAACCCGCCGAACACGAGCGCGTACGCGCTGATCACCCACTGCAGGTTCTGCTGAGAGAAGCCGAGATCGACCTGAATCGAAGGCAACGCCACGTTCACGATTGCGATGTCCAGGACGACCATGAACTGGACGACGCTCAGAAGCGCCAGTGCCAGCCATTTACGTCGATCAGAAGTAACCATGTCGTCCATTCCTTTGTGAGGAGTAAAGGGTCTAGTTCAGGTTGCCTGTGGCGCAACAGGCTGGCCAAGGGACTGGGCCGGTCAATCGCGGTGCGGTTAACCGCACACTGGACTATCCGTCCCTTGCCTCCGCAAGACGGCGACGTGACGCCTCGGCCTCGACACGCGCCCCTTTCCGCTGATAGAGCGCGAGCGCGGCTTCGACGAGCGGTGGCA
>DASVEU010000153.1:0-11625 GCA_036380395.1 Gaiellaceae bacterium | reverse complement strand
AGGCGCGCACGGACGTGGACGCCGGCCTCCTGGTCCTCACGCTCGTCGATCGGCGCACCCAATGCGTACAGCTCGGCGAGCTTGCCACCGTCCTCGTACGGAATGAAGAGATGGACAGCTTCGAAACGATCCGCGAAGCGTTCTGCGATCCGCGCACGCAACTTGTCGAGGCCTCTGCCGGTCAAGGCGGAGATCTGCACCGCGTCGGGGAAGCGATTCGCGAGCCTGCGGCGGCGCAGAGCGTCGACGGCGTCGATCTTGTTCACGACCATCTCGAGTGGCAGGTCGTCGGCGCCGATGTCGTGCAGCACGGCCCTGACGGCCGCTTCCTGCTCGTCGAGTCGGTCGTCCGGAGCGGAAGCGTCGACCACGAGGAGGATGAGGTCCGCGACGAGTGTTTCCTCCAGCGTCGCCGCGAATCCCTGCACGAGCTGCGTCGGCAGGCGACGAATGAAGCCGACCGTGTCCGTTACGAGATAGCGCCGCCCGTCGTGGTCGAACGAGCGTGTCGTCGGGTCCAGCGTCTCGAACAGCCGGTCGTTGACGGAGACGTCCGCCTCGGTCAAAGCATTCAGCAGCGTCGACTTGCCGACGTTGGTGTACCCGGCCAGGGCGACGGTCGGCGCCTCCGAGCGCTGACGTTCCTTACGGCGAACGTCGCGCTGCTTGCTCAGGTCCTTCAGGCGCCGGCGCAGGAGCGTGATCCGGCGGCGGGCGATGCGACGGTCGGTCTCGAGCTGCGATTCGCCGGGCCCTCGCGTCCCGACGCCGGCTCCGAGAGAGCCCATGCCGCCGCCGAGTCGCTCGAGGTGCTGCCACATCCCTCTCATACGCGGCAGGTTGTACTCGAGTTGCGCCAGCTCGACCTGGAGCTTTCCCTCGGCGCTTCTCGCATGCTGGGCGAAGATGTCGAGGATCAGCTGCGTTCGGTCGACGACGCGTGCCTGGAGGGAGTCCTCGAGCGTGCGCTGCTGGGCCGGGTCGAGCTCGTCGTCCACCAGGAGCACCTCGGCGCCGGATTCCTTGTAGGAGCGCTTGAGCTCCTCGAGTTTCCCCTTGCCGACGTAGGTACGCCGCTCCGGACGCGGACGGTGCTGGACGAGCTCCCCGATCGGCTCGACGAGGGCCGTGTCTGCTAGCTCACGTAGCTCGGCCAGCTCCCCCTCGGAATCGACTCCCTGGGCCAGCACCGCGACGATGAACCCGCGCTCGAGCGCGGGGTCCGGCTGGCGTTGGGTCACGGCTTGATTATGGCAACTCGGCAGAATCCCACCATGACGCCGCTTTCCCTCTCCCCCGCCCTCAAGGCGACCGGGACGTATCCCTTCGTGAAGCTCGAAGAGGCGAAGCGGCGGCTTGCGGCAGAGGGCGTCGAGCTGATCGACTTCGGGAAGGGCGATCCCCGCGAGCCGACCGATCCGATGATCAGGCAGGCTCTCGCGGACAGCCTCGCCGAGATCTCGACCTACCCACTCGCCGAGGGACTGCCTGAGCTGCGAGGAGCAGTTGCCGGCTGGTGCGGGCGACGCTTCCGGGTCGAGCTCGACCCCGACACCGAGATCATCCCGACGTACGGTTCGAAGGAAGCGATCTTCCTGCTCGCGCAGATCCTGATCGATCGCGACGGCGGCAGGCGCCTGGTTGTGACGACGGAGCCCGGCTATCCCGTGCCCGACCGCGGCGCCGTCTTCGCGGGAGCCGACGTGATGCAGCTGCCCCTGCTCGAGCAGAACGGCTTCCTCCCCGATCTCGACGCGGTCGACTCGGCGGCGTGGCAGCGGGCGGCAATCGTGTGGATCAACTATCCGAACAATCCGACCGGAGCCGTCGCCCCACTCGACTTCCTCGAACGGCTCGCCGACCTCTCGGCAGAGCACGGATTCTTGCTCGCCTCGGACGAGGCGTACACAGAGCTCTGGTTCGACGAGCCGCCTCACTCGGCGCTCGAAGTGCGCGACCGCGGGAACGTCGCGGTCTTCAACACGCTGAGCAAGCGGTCGTCCATGACGGGCTATCGCTCGGGCTTCGTCGCTGCGGATACGGATCTGATCGCAGCGCTCAAGCAGTTCAGGCCGTCGGTCGGCACGGCGCCGCAGGAGTTCGTGCAACGTGCCTCGGTCGTCGCCTGGAACGACGAGGAGCACGTCGAACGCACGCGTGCGGCCTACCGCCGCAAGCGTGAGGCGCTTCTTCCGACACTCGCACGCAAAGGAATACGCGTGGCGGGAAGCGACGCGACGATGTACCTGTGGCTCGAAGTGCCGGCCGGCGAGGCGTCGGAGACGTTCGCCGGCCGCCTGCTCGAACACGGGCTGATCGTCTCGCCGGGAGTGTTCTTCGGTCCCGCCGGCGAGGGCTACTGGCGACTGGCGCTCGTGCCCGGCGAGGCGGACTGCCGCCGCGCGGCCGGAATCCTCGAGCAGGTCCTGTGAACGCCGAGCGTGTCGAGGAGATGATCGCCGCGCTCGACCGCGGTGAGCTGCGGGTCGCCGAGCCGGACGGCGACGACTGGCGGGTGAACCCCGAGGCCCAGGAGGCGATCCTCGAGTACTTCCGCTCGCGGGAGATGGAGCCGCAGGAGGTGGGCCCGTTTGAATACCACGACAAGATTCCGCTCAAGCGGGACTACGCTCGGCTCGGCGTCCGGGTTGTGCCTCCCGCCGTCGCCCGCTACGGCGCCTTCCTCTCTCCGGGAGTGGTGATGATGCCGAGCTACGTGAACATCGGCGCCTGGGTCGGCCCGCGGACGATGGTCGACACGTGGGCGACGGTCGGGTCCGGAGCGCAGATCGGCGCCGACGTGCATCTTGCAGGAGGCGTCGGCATCGGCGGAGTGTTGGAACCGCCCGGCTCGCGTCCCGTCATCGTCGAGGACGGCGCGTTCATCGGGTCACGCACGATCCTGACGGAAGGTGTCCGCATCGGCGCGGGCGCCGTGCTCGGGCCGAATGTGTCGTTGACCTCATCAGTCCCGATCATCGACGTGACCGGTGAGCATCCGGTCGAGCACCGCGGCTTCGTGCCGCCCCGCGCGATCGTCGTGCCGGGAACGCGGCCGAAGAACTTTCCTGCCGGGACGTATCACCTCGCGTGCGCCCTGATCATCGGCTGGCGCAGCGAATCGACCGACCTGAAGGTCAGCTTGAACGACGCCCTGCGGGAGCACGGCCTCTAGTCGAGCTCGACGCGGCAGATCTCTTCGGCCGGTCCCGTGAGGCGCGCCTTGCCACTCGTATCGAGCTCGACGAGGAGGTCCCCGCCCGGAAGATGAACGTGCACGGGGCTCTCGCACCAGCCGTTCGCAATCGCGGCCGCTGCGGCAGCGACGGAGCTCGTTCCAGACGACAGCGTTTCTCCCGCCCCGCGTTCCCAGACGCCGGCGGTGAGGTCATGCGGCCCATCGACACGCACCAGCTGCACGTTGGTGCGTTCCGGGAAACGCGAGTGACGCTCGATGCGTGGGCCTAGTCGAAGCAACTCCCCGCGCTCGGGCTCGCGGCGGACGACCGCATGAGGGTTGCCGACCGACACGGGGGTGAACTCGACTCGCTCGTCACCAAGATCGAGCATCTCCTTCCCCCCCACGTCGACCCTGCCGACATCGAGCGCGATGTTGCCGTCGGGTTCGATCACCGCTCCGACCTCGCGGGATCCGACCGAGAGTGCCACCCGCTCCGCTCCCGACCTGCGTGCGAGCCACGCGGCAACGATGCGCGCGCCGTTGCCCGAGAGCTCCGCGGTCGAGCCGTCGGGGTTCCAGATCCGGACCTCGGCTCGCGTTCCGTCGACCGAGGTGATCTCCAGGAGGCCGTCCGAGCCGACGCCGTAGTGGTAGTCGCAGAGCTGACGGACGCGGTCCGGCGTCAGCGGTTGCGTTAGCTCAGCCTGCTCGACCAGCAGGTAGTCGTTGCCGAGCGCTTGCCACTTCGACAATTTCATGTGCGGTCTCGTCCACGGGACGATCGGCGTTGACGCTAACAAGGGCCGGGATGCGTCGCATCCACTTCCGTTGATAGGCGGCATAGCGCCGAGTGCGAACAACGAGTGTCTCCAGCGCCTCCTCGTGCGGAAGCTCCGCGACGTCGCGGAGCCCGAGCGCCTGGGCGGCGGTGGACGAGATCGGCCCGGCAAGCGCGGCTCGGGCTTCGTCGACGACGCCTGCGTGGAACATCGACCGGGCACGCTGTTCGATCCGGTCCGTCAACACCTCGCGGGGGACGTCGAGGCCAAAGATCGATGTGGGCTGGCGGACCTCCGAGGTCCAGAGCCGCTCGGCAGTCGGTCGCAACGAGGAGCCGAGCTCGCTGAGCTCGAGCGCTCGGACGACGCGCCGTCTGTCATTGGGATGAAGCCGCGTCGCTGCGCCCGGATCCCGCTGAGCCAGGACGTCGTACGCTCGCTCCGGTCCTAGACGGTCATAGAGTTGTTCCCACCAGGCGCGCTGCTCCAGGCTCGGTGCAGGAGGCAGCTCGAGCTGCGCGAGCGCAGCGCGGAGATACAGGCCGGTCCCGCCGGCGACGACGGGCGTGCGCCCTGCCGCCAAGATCTCGTCGATCGCAGCATGCGCGAGCTGCGCGTACTCGGCCACCGATCCCTCATGTGACAGAGACCAGATTCCGACCAGCCTCGTCGGACGCTCTGGCTGAGCCGTGAGGATGGGCAGGCCCTGGTAGGCCTGCATCGAGTCCGCCGAGACAACCTCGCCGCCGAGACGCTCGGCCACCGCCTCGGCAACCGCGGTCTTGCCCGACGCGGTCGGGCCGAAGATGGCAACGACGCTACGAAGAGCCGACTGCAGAACCGGACTTCCAGCCGATCTCGGCATCCTGCGGGAAGAGCGCGTCGGCCGGGGGCGGCCCATCTTCCTCGGGGTGCGCCACACGGTGCTCCTTGAACCAGGCCACCGCACGGGGGATCCCTTCCTCGAGCGGCACGGCGGGCTCGTACCCGAGCAGCTCGCGCGCCTTCGTCAGGTCGGCGACGTAGTGCGTGACCTCGCCGAGCAGCGACGGCGCAAGCGCGATCTTCGGCTCAACGCCTAGCTCGGCGGCGATCAGCTCGGCGGCATGGACGAGCGAGTTGCCGTTGCCGTAGGCGAGGTTGATCGTCTCGTTCACGACGCGCCCCTCGGCGAGCGCCTCGATGCCCTGAGTGATCCCGTCGATGCAATCGTCGACGTAGGTGAAGTCGAGTGTCTTCTCCTGTCCGAACACCGTCACCGACTCGTCGCGCAGCATCGTGTGGATGAAAAGCGGCAGCACGCGCACCATGCGGGCGAGATCGTTGTCGTAGCGCCCGTAGACGTTCGAGAAGCGGAAGACGAGATAGCGCAGGCCGTAGCAACGCGCATACGAGTAGACGAAAGCCTCCCCGGCGATCTTTGACGCGGAATACGTGGACTCCGTGTACGCGAAGTCTGCGCTCGCCTCGCTCGCCTCCCCCGCAGCAAACCGGTGCACGTCGCCGTAGACCTCCCGACTCGACGAAAAGACGATCGGAAGATTCTGCTGGCGGCAGAACTCGAGGACGTTGAAGGTCATGACCGCGTTTTCGAGGGCACGGTGCGGTTGGCGCACGAGCTGGTGCACCTTCGCGTGCGCGGCGAGATGCACGACGAGATCGACGTCCGGGTACTCCACTCCGCCGATGCCTCCTGGGAAGGACGGGTAGTGACCGGAGAGATCCTGCAGGAGATAACGGAAGTCGTCTGTCCAGGTGTTCAGCCGCTTGTCGATCCCGAAGACATCGTGTCCCTCGCGCTGCAGGCGCTGGCCGAGGTTCGTCCCGATCTGGCCGCTCGAGCCGGTCACGAGGATCCGCATCAGGCGGCAACCGGCACGGCCTGCACGCCGCGCAAGGTCGTCGAGGTTGCCTCGTCGATTCGCACGTCGACGAGGTCACCTGCCACCGCGGCGCCCGAGAAGTTGACGGTGGTGTTGCGACGCGTACGGCCGCGCAGCAGGCTCGGATCGGTGCGGCTCGGGCTTTCGACGAGGACCTCCTCCACTCGCCCAACACGCCTCGCGTTGCGTGAGGCGGCCACGTGCTGGACGACCTCGATCAGCCGCTCGATGCGATCGTGTTTCACCTCTTCGGGAATCTGCTCCGTCATCGCCGCGGCTTCGGTGCCCGCGCGAGGCGAGTACACGAACGTGTACGCACTGTCGAAGCCGACCTCCTCGACGGCCGAGATCGTCTCCAGGAGGTCGTCTTCGGTCTCGCCGGGAAAACCGACGATCAGGTCGGTCGTCAGCGCGAGATCCGGAATCGCCTCGCGCAGCTCTGCGACGAGCCGTAGGTAGCGCTCACGGTTGTACGTGCGCCGCATGGCCTTCAGGATGCGGGTCGAGCCGGACTGCAGAGGCAGGTGCGCGTGCTCGCAGACGGCCTCGCACTCGGCCATTGCGTCGATCACGGGGCGGCGGAAGTCTTTGGGATGCGGGCTGGTGAAGCGGATGCGCTCGATGCCGTCGACCGCGTCGCAGGCGCGCAGCAGCTCGCCGAACTCGGTGGTGATCGCCGGAGCGAGGTCGCGGCCCCAGGAGTTGACGTTCTGGCCCAGCAGAGTGAGCTCGCGCACTCCTTCTGCCGCGAGGCGTGTCACCTCCGCGACGATGTCCCCGGGGCGCCGGCTCACCTCACGGCCGCGAACGGCGGGCACGATGCAGTAGGCGCACTTCGAGTTGCAGCCCATCGAGATCTGCACCCAGGCCTGGAAGCTGCGTTCACGGTGCATCGGCAACTCGCCGGCGAAACTGCGGTCGTCGAGGCCGAAGCTTCCGCGCGCGACACCGAGCCCGCCCGCGCCGAGCCATTCGCCGAGATGAGGAATCGATCCCGGGCCGAACGCGACGTCGACGTACGGGTAGAGCTGGAAGAGGCGCTCGCGCTGCGCTTCGGCGTAGCAGCCGCCGACGGCGATCACCTTGCCCGGATCGCGCCGCTTGACGGCGGCAGCCTGTGCGAGGTGCGCCGCGAACTTCTGGTCCGGCTTCTCGCGAATCGTGCAAGTGTTGAAGACGAGGACGTCAGCCTCCTCCTGCGTGGCCGCCTCACCCAGCCCGAGCTCCTCGAGCATGCCTTTGATTCGCTCGCTGTCATGAGCGTTCATCTGGCAGCCGAAGGTCGTGACGTGGTATCGGCGCACGGGCCAGAATGCTACCCGTGGTCTTTCCGGACTCGACCTCCCTGTGGCTCTTCGGCCTCGCGGCCCTCGCCCTGCTTGCGATTCCCGGGCCGGCCGTCCTCTACATCGTCGTCCAGAGCGCAGACCAGGGCCGTCGCGTCGGGCTGGCCTCGGTCGCCGGCGTGCATCTCGGCACGCTCGTCCACGTCGCCGCAGCCTCGGCCGGGCTGTCGGCTGTGATCGTCGCCTCCTCGGTCGCATTCAGCGCCGTCAAGTACGCCGGCGCCGCCTATCTGATCTATCTCGGCGTCCGCAAGCTGCTCGACCGAGATGCGCAGACACGTGTGGAGCGGACGCGCGAGCCGCTCCGCCGGGCGTTCGCCCGCGGCACGATCGTGAACGCTCTCAACCCCAAGACGGCGCTCTTCTTCCTTGCGTTCCTGCCACAGTTCGTGGCTCCCGACCGCGGCGGTGTCTGGTCGCAGGCACTCGTGCTCGGCTTCGTCTTCGTCGGGCTCGGCCTCGTCACCGATTCGCTCTACGCGCTGGCGGCCGGAACGGTCGCAGGCTTGCTGCGCCGTAAGCGCGATGCCGTCCGCTACGGCTCGGGCATCGTTTTCATCGCGCTCGGCGCGACCGCTGCTCTGGCCAAACGGACGTAGGACTACGCCGCCTGATCCGGCTGGACCTGCGGCTCCGGCGCCGGCTCCGGCTGGACCTGTGACGCTGGCTCCGGCACCGACGCTGCGAGTGACTCGTGCTGGCCGCCGCCGTTCGAAACGTTGCGGGCGACGTCGATGGCGCGGCTCTCGCGGATGACCGTCACCTTCACCTGCCCGGGATACTCGAGCTGATCTTCGATCTCGCGCGCGATCTCGTGGGAGAGGAGCACCGCCGCGTCGTCGTCGACCTCGCCGGGCTTGACGATCACCCTGATCTCGCGCCCGGCCTGCAGCGCGTAGACCTTCTCCACTCCCGGCTTCTGCGCCGCCAGCTCCTCGAGCGACTCGAGCCGCTTGATGTAGTGCTCGAGACTCTCACCGCGCGCGCCGGGCCTCGAAGCCGAGATCGCGTCGGCTGAGATCAGCAGCACCGCCTCGACCGTCTGTGGCTCGATCTCGTAGTGGTGCGCCTCGATCGCGTGCACCACATGCTGCGACTCGCCGTACCTGCGCGCCAGCTGCGCGGAGATCGAAGCATGCGAGCCTTCGACCTCGTGCGTCATCGCCTTGCCGAGGTCGTGCAGCAGCGCTGCACGTTTCGTCACCTTCACGCTGGCTCCGACCTCCGCCGCCATGATGCCCGCGAGGTGGACGACCTCGAGCGTGTGCTTGAGGACGTTCTGGCCGTAGCTCGTGCGATAGCGCAGCCGTCCGAGGATCTTGACGAGCTCCTCGTGGAACTCCCCGCAGTTGGCCTCGAAGACTCCCTGTTCCCCGGCCTGCACGATCGCGTCCTCGATCTCTGCCTTCGACGCGTAGTACGTGTCCTCGATGCGCGCCGGGTGAATCCGTCCGTCTTCGATCAGCTTCGTGAGCGTGAGTCTCGCGACCTCGCGCCGGATGCCGTCGAACGAGGACAGCACGACCGCCTGCGGCGTGTCGTCGATGATGAAGTCGACGCCGGTGAGATGCTCGAGGGAGCGGATGTTGCGTCCCTCTCGGCCGATGATGCGACCCTTCATATCGTCGGACGGGAGCTCGACGACGGACACGGTCGTCTCGGCGGCGTGGCTCGCGGCGACCCGCTGGAGCGCGTCCGCAACGAGATTGCGCGCGCGACGCTTCGCCTCGGTGCGGGCCTCTTCCTCGAGCTGCCGGACGCGTCGAGCGAGCTCGTGCCGGACGAGATCCTCCGAGCGTTCCAGGAGGCTGAGCTTCGCTTCGTTGACGGTCATCCCCGAGATCCGTTCGAGCTCGGCGAACTGCTGCTCGCGCGCGTCCTTGTGCTCTTCCTGGAGCTGGCGCAGGTGTGTCTCGCGATCGGCGAGCCCCTGCTCGCGGCGGCCCATCTCCGTCAGCTTTCCGTCGATCTCCTCCTCCTTCGCGAGCACTCGCTCCTCGACCTTGACGATCCGGCCGCGGTGCTCCGCGACTTCCTCGTCGATCTCCGCGCGCAACTTGACCGCCTCTTCGCGGGCGGTGATCTGCGCCTCGCGCCGAAGCGTCTCCGCTTCGCGCTGAGCGTCGTCGATCAGCTGCTTACGTTGCTGCTGGGCTGCACCGAGGCGCGACTTGCCGAGCGCGCCCACCGTGACTGCCCCTCCCAATCCCCCGGCGACGAGGCCGATCAGAATCCCGATGGCGACCTGCATTTGGCTCAGCTCCTGGGTCGGTTGTCCGCGGTCGCTACCGCGGCGCCCACCCGGCAGTCCGGCCGGCACGGGAGATCCCGAATCGGTGAAACGAGCCGACACCGCGGCTCGGAGAGCGGTCGCCTAGATCGCCGCTGTCAAGAGCCTTTCGGTGTCTGACTGGTGGGAGATTGACATGATCTTCGGAAGTGCAGTAACGATTCGGAAAACGTTCCTATGCAGGCAAAACGTCGGATGATGCACCTGCATCCTAGCGCTGTTCAGGGGTCGCATGCAAAGTCCCCGCCGGCCGCGGCTTCCTGCGCCCCCTCACCAAAGCCTTTCGAAGCCAGGTAGCGCGCCGTCTTTGCGCCCGGCCCGCGGCGTTCCACGAGTCGGCGGGCCCGCTCCCCCTCGCCCTCCAGGCTCTCGAGCGCCTCCTGGATGAGCTCCGAGTCGACCCCCTGCCGCGTGAGGTCGTACCTGATGGCGGCATCGCCGTAGCCCCGCTCGGCAAGGTTGCCGGCGCGGGTCCGGGCGAAGCGAGCGTCGTCGACGAGCCCGGCGCTCGAGAGAACGGCGAGCGACTCTTCGACTGCAGCCGGAGCCACCGAGGCGCGGCCGAGCCGTTCCGTGATGCCACGCGCCGAGAGATCCTGCCGGCGCAGCGCTCGACCGGCGACTTCGAGAGCCTCTGCGCGTCGCAATTCGTGCCGCAAGAGGCGGAGCGCAGGGCGATCGAGAATGCGCCCTTCCGCGAGCCCGGCGCGCGCCACGACATCCACGGGCAGCGTGCGCCAGGGTGCACCGTCCAATTCGACCGCTACGCGGCCGCGCCGCTCTACCGCGAGCCGCGTGACCTTGGGCACTACTTGCGAGAAGCGGCTTTCTCGATCCGGGCTTTCTGGTCTCCCTTGACCTGGCCGTTCTGTTCGGCTGCGTCTAGAGCCACCGGGAGCAGGCGCGCCGAGGCGATCTGGTCGGGACCGAGGTCGGCCTGGATCCGGGCGAGGATTGCCTGGCAGACGTCCGGATGCTCGCGCAGGAACGCGGTCGCATTCTGCCGTCCCTGGCCGAGCCGCTCGTCGCCGAAGCTGAAGTACGACCCCGATTTCGTCACGGCCTTCCGCTCGAGCCCGGCGTCGAGCACCGTTCCCTCCCACGAGATGCCCGAGCCGTAGATGATGTCGAACTCGGCTTGCTTGAACGGCGGTGCGACCTTGTTCTTGACCACCTTGACGCGCACGCGGTTGCCGATCGCCTCGACGCCTTCCTTCAGCGTCTCGATGCGACGGATGTCGAGGCGGACCGAGGAGTAGAACTTCAACGCGCGACCTCCCGGCGTTGTCTCCGGGTTGCCGAACATGACGCCGATCTTCTCGCGCAGCTGGTTCGTGAAGAGGCAGATCGTGTCCGTGCGGTTCAGCGTGCCGGCGAGCTTGCGCAGCGCTTGCGACATCAGGCGCGCCTGCAGGCCGACGTGCGTGTCGCCCATCTCGCCCTCGATCTCGGCCTTCGGGGTCAGGGCCGCGACAGAGTCGACCGCGACGACGTCGAGTGCGCCCGAGCGGATGAGCAGCTCCGCGATCTCGAGTCCCTGCTCACCGGTGTCGGGCTGCGAAACGAGGAGGTCGTCGATGTTGACGCCGATGTGCTTCGCGTACGTCGGGTCCATCGAATGCTCGGCGTCGATGAATGCACAGATGCCGCCGCGGCGCTGTGCCTCCGCGATCACGTGGTAGACGAGCGTCGTCTTTCCGGAAGACTCCGGCCCGAAGATCTCGACGATGCGGCCGCGCGGGAGCCCGCCGATCCCGAGCGCGAGGTCGAGCGCGAGCGAGCCGGTCGACACCGCGCCGATCGAGACGTGCGCGTGGTCGTTCATCTTCATGACGGCGCCCTTGCCGAACTGACGCTCGATGTGCCCGAGGGCGGCGTCCAGAGCCTGCTCGCGATCCACTTCCATCAACCTCCTAGGGCAAACGATTCGAGGACGACATACTGCGCTCCACCGGACCGCAGCACGGAATGGTAGGCAGCGGCATCGGACGGACTGACCTCCCCGAGGGCAGGCAGCGGCGGCCGCAGCCCTGGGCGCTCCCGGAAGCGGACGACCGTCATGTGCGGGAGCCAGGGGCGGCGCTCCGGCTCGTAGACGCCCAGACGCTCCAGGCGGCCCTGGAGGTCGGCCGCCAGCCGGATCGCT
>DASVEU010000152.1:0-11888 GCA_036380395.1 Gaiellaceae bacterium | reverse complement strand
GCTACCACGAGATCGAGCCGTCGCTTCAGGCCGGGGGAGAGCGCAGCTATCGAGAGGTCATGACTGCCGCAATGCGCGAGCTCGGCGCTCCGGAGTCTGAGGTATCCGGGTTGGCGGAGGCGCTTCCCTCGTGGGAGCCTTTCCCGGAGGTGAGGCCGGCGCTCGAGAATGCGCGCGCCCGCGGCTGGAAGCTCGCGATCCTCTCCAACACCGATCGTGATTTCATCGAGGCGTCGCTGGAGCGAATCGGCGTCCCGTTCGAGCTCGCGATCGTCGCGTCGGAGATCGGTTCCTACAAGCCCGGCCATGCGCATTGGTCGCGTTTCTTCGCGGAGACCGACGCACCGCGTGAAACGCACGTGCACGTCGCCCAGAGTTACTTCCACGACATCGCGCCGGCGAACGAGCTCGGACTGCGCACGATCTGGATCAACCGCTACCACGAACGGCACGCGCCGCCGCCCACGCGCGAGCTCGACGATCTTTCCAACCTCCCCCAGGCTCTCGATGAGCTTGTCGCCGCCTGAAGGCTTTCGCGTCCGGCCGGCGACGGTCGAAGACGCGCCTGCGATCAACGAGCTCGTGATCGCGGCCGACACCGCCGTCCAGGGCTGGTCCGACTCGACGGCGGTCGAACTGGTGGAGTGGTGGCGTCTGACCGACCTGGCCGCGAACTCGTGGGTCGTCGAGGACGACTCGCTCGCCGCGTACGGCGTTGTCATGTCTCATGGCGAGAGCGCGGAAACCGACGGCTTCGTCCAACCGGCCAAGACCGGCCTCGGACTCGGTAGCTGGCTACTGCGCCGGGGAGAAGAGCGCGTGCGCGAGCTTGGTTATTCCGCCGCGCTCACGTGGTGTCTCGCGCCCGACACTGACGCTCGCGGGCTCTTCGAGCGCTCCGGGTATCGCGAAGTACGCCGCTTCTTCCGCATGCTCGTCGAGCACGAGGCCGAGCCGGCCGAGCCGGAGTGGCCGGAAGGTTTTCGCGTGACGACGTTCGAGCCTGGCGACGAGCGCGCGTTTCACGCTGCATTGGACGAGGCGTTCGCAGAGGAATGGAACTTCGTTCCTCAGTCGTTCGAGGTGTGGGCCGAGAGGCGCATCAACGTCCCCGACTTCGATCCGACCACGTGGTTCATCGTCCGGGAGGGCGACGAAATTGCCGCCGTGCTAAGGGGCGATCCCGAGCGCGGTGGCGCCGCTTGGGTCGGTGCGCTCGGCGTACGTCCGCAGTGGCGTAAGCGCGGTCTCGGTCTCGCGCTCCTGCGCCACGCCTTTGCCGAGTTCTATCGGCGGGGCCAGCCTCGAGTGGGGCTCGGAGTCGATGCGCAGAACCCCAGCGGGGCAACGCGTCTCTACGAGCGCGCAGGAATGCACATCACGTATGAAGCCGTTGCGTTCAAGAAGGAGCTCACATGAGTCGCCTGCGCGCCAAGTGCCCCGACTGCAAGACGTTCACGGCGGTCGCGCTCGGGCCCGAGTACGAGTGTCACTCGTGTGGACGTGTCTACCTCGCGGGAATGGTTCGGGTGCCGCAGGCGTGGGGCGAGGGCGGGGAGGCGATGGCCGAGGCCGCGTGGCTCGACCTGCCCTACCCGGAAACTGCCGTGGTGGAGGCCGAGACGCTTGAAGAGCAGACGCTCGCGCTCGCGGCGGATCTTCCGGAACGCCCGCTCGTCCTCGGCGGCTGTTGCTGCGCGCACATCGGTGCGGTCGAAGGTCTGGCTGCCCGCCAGGGCCCGCTTTCGGTGATCTGGTTCGATGCCCACGGCGATCTCAACACCCTCGAGACCTCCCCGAGCGGGAACCTCTGGGCGACGCCGTTGAGAAAGCTGATCGACTCTGGTGCGATCCGAGCGCGGGACGTGGCGCTCGTCGGCGCGCGCAACCTCGATCCGCCCGAGGAGGAGTTCATTCGCTCGCAGGGCGTCCAGGTGGGCGAGGAAGGCATCGCCGGCGCACTCGACGAGACCGCGTGCGCGTATGTCGCCTTCGACGCGGACGTCCTGGATCCCGCCGAACTGGCCGTCTTCATGCCCGAGCCGGACGGCCTCAGGCTCGGCGAGGCCGAGCGAATCCTCGGCGAGATCGCCAGGAGCACACAGGTCCTCGGAGCCGGTTTGACGGCCGCCAGCTTCGAGCCGGGCAACGTGCTGCCGCTCTCCAGGCTGACCCGGGCTCTAGGGCTGTAACTGGCGCCCCGCCGGGTCAGTCTAAACTCGTCAGTTCCATGTCCTCCCGGATCGACGTCTCCATCGAGCATCGGAACGTCCCAGAGCCGCCGGGGAAGCGGCACCCGAACACGTGCCCGCAGTGCTCCTCGCACTACCGGGACGACGAGCTCGAGGCGGCGCTCTGGGTGTGCCCTCACTGCGGGCATCACTTCACCATGCGCGCCCGCGCCCGCATTGCGTCGCTGGCGGACGAAGGCAGCTTCGTCGAGGAAGCCTCGGACCTTCGCTCGGAGGACCCGCTCGATTTCTTCGACCTGCGGCCGTACACCGAACGCCTTGCCGAGGCGGAGATGAAGACGGGCCTCGGAGAAGCGATGGTGATCGGTCAGGGAGCGATCGATGGGAATGCGTGCGAGCTTGCGGTGATGGACTTCGCCTTCATGGGCGGCTCGATGGGCAGCGTCGTCGGCGAGAAGTTTTCGCGTGCATGTGACGGGGCCGCGCAACGAGGCGTGCCGCTCGTCTCGGTCACTGCGTCGGGTGGCGCCCGCATGCAGGAAGGAATCCTGTCGCTGATGCAGCTTCCGAAGACGGTGTGCTCAGTCGAGGATCTCCACGACTCCGGCCAGCCGCTGATCAGCGTGATGACCCATCCCACCACGGCCGGCGTGCTTGCCAGCTTCGCCAGTCTCGGCGACGTGATCGTTGCCGAGCCGGGTGCCCTGCTCGCCTTCACTGGTCCCCGCGTCGTGCAGCAGACCACGCGCGAAAAGCTGCCCGAGGACTTCGGGCTCGCCGAACAGAACCTCCGCTTCGGCCACATCGACGCGATCGTTCCGCGGCCGGAGTTGAAGGCGTACGTCGCGCGGCTCTTGCGGCTCTTCTCCTCGAATGGCGACTGACGCCGAGCTGAGACTGCGCGATCGCCTCACGCGCCTGCGCAATCTCAGCCTGCTCGGCGGCACGCGTCTCTCGGGCGAGCTCGAGAAGCTGCAGCGCCAGCTCGAGCGCATCCAGGCCGGACCGACGGACGAGGAGATCTGGCGCTCCGTCGAGCTCGCGCGGCATCAAGACCGCCCCTACACGCTCGACTACGTCAAGAGGCTCTTCGACGATTGGGTCGAGTTGCACGGCGACCGCGGCCGCGCGGACGATCACGCGCTGGTCATCGGGCTAGGCCGATTCGGGGGCCGCACTGTCGCGCTCGTCGGCAACCAGAAGGGCCGCGACATCAAGGAACGAACCGACCGCAACTTCGGCATGGCTTACCCGGAGGGCTATCGCAAGGCGATGCGCCTGATGGAGCTCGCGGAGCTGCACCGGTTTCCATTGCTCAGTCTCGTCGACATCCCGGGCGCATATCCGGGCGTTGCTGCCGAGCAGCACGGGCAGGGCGGAATGATCGCGCGGTCACAGGCGCTGATGGCCCGACTGGGAGTTCCGATCGTGACCTGCGTGATCGGGGAGGGCGGGTCCGGCGGTGCGATTGCGACTGCGCTTGCCGACCGCGTGCTGATGCAGGAGAACGCGATCTACACCGTCATTTCCCCCGAAGGTTGCGCGGCCATCCTCTGGCGGGACGCCGGCGAGGCGAAGAAGGCGGCTGCGGCTTTCAAGCCAGACGCCGTCCACTGCCTCGAGCTCGGCGTCATCGACGGGATCGTCCCCGAGCCCGAGGGCGGCGCCCACGTGAATCACGACGAAGCCGCCCGCCTCCTGGGGGAAAGTCTGCAAGAAGCGCTCGAGGACCTGGAATCCGTTGCTCCGGACGACCTGAAGCGCAGGCGCCGAGCCAAATTCCGCTCGCTCGGCGTTTACGCCTGAGTCAACAGGTTTGTCCTGTGGAAAGAGAGAAGCCTCGCTGAGGTTTCGGTAGGTTCGCGGCATGGTCGGGTGCCACCTCTCCACAACATCCACAGGCTTATCCCCTGACTCGAGAACGACTTCGGGCCGGAAAACCGGCCCGAAGAGTCGACCCCCCGCTGGGTGGAGAAGCCTTTGGAAGAACAAGAACACGCCTTTGAAGTAATACCTTTGCCGGGCCGCCCCTGGTTGAAACACGAGGCCATTCGGGTAACCGCTCGCTATGCGGCCGATCTGGAGCGGCGCGATCTCGTTCGGTCTCGTCAGCGTTCCCGTGCGGATGTTCCCGGCGACGGATTCGAAGGAGCTTCGCTTTCACTTCCTCGACAAGAAGGACCTGACGCCGATTGCCTACGAGAAGGTCCGGCGTGACGACCGTGAGCGGATAGACGCCGACGACATCGTCCGCGGCTTCGAGATCGAGAAGGGGCGTTACGTTCCGCTCGACGACGAGGACCTCGACCGTCTCGACATCGAGCTCACGCATTCCATCGACATCCTGGATTTCGTGGACCTCGACGAGATCGACCCGGTCTACTTCCGCAAGGCGTACTACCTCTTGCCGGCGGAGGGAGCGGAGAAGCCCTATCGCCTGCTCGTCCGGGCGCTCGAGGAGACCGGTAAGGTCGGGATCGCCAAGGTGGTGATCCGCAACAAGCAGCATCTCGCCGCGTTACGCCCGTACGAGGGACTGCTCCTCCTCGAGACGATGTACTACGCCGACGAGGTGCGAAGCCCTCAGGCGCTCGACGGCGACCTCGGGACAGCCGAACTCCAGAACGCCGAGGTGGAGATGGCGAAGTCGCTCGTCGAGAACCTCAGCGAGCCGTTCAAGCCGGAGAAGTACGACGACACGTATCGCAAGGAGCTGCTCGACCTGATCCAGGCGAAGGCCGAGGGTCAGCCGCTCCCGGAGCCGGCAAAGGAGCAGGACGGAGAGGTCGTCGACCTGATGGCGGCGCTGCGGGAATCGGTCGAGCGGACGCAGAAGCAGCGTAGGGCACCCTCGAAGCGCGAAGCTTCGTAGGTGGCCACCCAGAAACTCTCCGAGTACAAGCGCAAGCGGGATCCAAAGGCGACCCCTGAGCCCTTCGGCTCGAGGAAGGGCAAGACGAAGGAGCCGATCTTCGTCGTCCAGCGCCACAACGCGCGGCGGCTCCACTACGACTTCCGGCTGCAGAAGGACGGGACGCTGCTCAGCTGGGCGGTGCCGAAGGGCGTGCCGCTCGAGCCGGGCGAGCAGCACCTCGCCGTACACGTGGAGGACCATCCGCTCGAGTACGCGACGTTCGAGGGGGAGATCCCGAAGGGTCAGTACGGCGCGGGCACAGTCGAGATCTGGGATAGCGGCAGCTATGAGCTGCTCGAGGCGAAGAAGAACGGCGGGCTGACCGTACGTCTGCACGGGACGAAGCTCCAGGGGACGTGGGCGCTCGTGCCGGCCCACTTGAGCGGTGACGAGAAGAACTGGCTGATCGTTCGCAAGCGCGACGAGACTGGGGCTGCCCCTCGCCGGAGCGGCCGCACGTACGCGCCGATGCTCGCGACCCTGGCGGACGAGGTCCCGCGTGGTGCGGGCTGGGAGTTCGAGGTCAAGTGGGACGGCTACCGAGCGATTGCGACGGTCGCCGGCAGCGACGTAACGCTCACGAGCCGCAACGGGAACGACCTGACGTCGCGCTTCCAGAATGTTGCGAAGGAGACCACGAAGGCCGTGAAGACGCCGGACTGCGTCCTCGACGGCGAAGTCTGCGCATTGGACGAGTCCGGCCGCTCGAGCTTCTCCGCGATGCAGCAGGGCAAGGCGGGAACGCCCATCGTCTACTACGTCTTCGACGTGCTCGAGATCGAGGGCGAGCCGGTGATCGACCTGCCGCTCGTCGAACGGCGCAAGCTGCTCGAAGGGCTCCTCGACCGGCGCAACAAGACCGTTCGGCTCTCGGAGACCTTCGAAGACGGACAGGCATTGCTCGAGGCTGCGAAGCAGCGGCAGCTCGAGGGAATCATGGCCAAGCGGCTCGACTCCCGCTACCTGCCGGGCAAGCGCACGCGTGACTGGCTGAAGATCAAGACGCACTCCGAGCAGGAGTTCGTCGTCGCCGGTTACACGAAGGGCACGGGCAGGCGAGCCTCGAGCTTCGGCGCGCTCGTCCTCGGCTATTACGTCGGAGGCGAGCTCGTGTACGCCGGCAACGTGGGCACCGGCTTCAACAGCAAAGAGATCGAGAAGCTGCTCGACAAGCTGAGGCCGCTGCGGCGGGACACGCCGCCGTTCCGCGAGGTCCCGAAGATGCCCAAGGTGCGGAAGAGCGACGTCATCTGGGTCGAGCCGAAACTCGTCGCTGAGGTCGAGTTCGCGGAGTGGACACACGACGGGCGACTCCGTGCGCCGTCGTACCAGGGCCTGCGCGAGGACAAGCCTGCGGAGGATGTGCGACGCGAGGAGCCGATCACCGACGTCGTCAGGAAGGGGTCACGGGAGCTGAAGCTCTCGAATCTCGACAAGGTCTTCTTCCCGGTCGAACGCATCACCAAAGGCGACCTGCTCGAGTACTACCGCACCGTCGCTCCGGTGCTCTTGCCGCACCTGAAGGAGCGCCCGTTCACGATGGTGCGCTGGCCCGACGGGATCGAGGGCAAGAAGTTCTTTCAGAAGGACGCGCCCTCTCACATGCCGGAGTGGATTCCGAGGTTTCGCACCCAGGTGTCGACGCGGGAGTCGCCGAGGACGAAGAAGTGGGTGAACTTCCCGGTCGTGAACGACGAGCTCGCTCTGCTGTGGATGGTGAACATGGGTTGCATCGACATGAACACGTGGTACTCACGGATCGACAGGCCCGAGCGTCCGGACTGGGTGCTCTTCGACCTCGATCCGTCCCCTGACGTCGGCTTCAAGGAGACCGTGCAGGTCGCGCTGCTGGTCAAAGAAGCACTCGACGCCTTCGGACTCGTCGGCTTCCCGAAGACGTCGAGCGCGGAGGGAATGCACATCCTCGTGCCGGTCGAGCGGCGCTACACCTACGCTGACACGCGCCAGTTCGCCGAGATCGTTGCGGGCGCGATCGCACGCACGCATCGTGGGCTGGCAACGACGGAGTGGACGAAGTCGAAACGGCGCGGCGTGCTCATCGACGCGAATCAGAACGGCGAAGGCAAGACGATCGCGTCCGCGTATTCAGTGCGGCCACGGCCCGGGGCGCCCGTGTCGACGCCTCTGCGCTGGTCGGAGGTGAACGAGGATCTCGACCCGCTCTCGTTCACGATGCCGGTCGTGCTCGAGCGAGTTCGCAAGCTCGGCGACCTCTACGCCGGCGTGCTCACGACGAGGCAGCGGTTGACGGACGCGCTGAAAGCCCTCGGGGGTTAGACGGCCGAGCGGGCATAGCCCGCACGGCCTCTTATGCGGCGCCGTCGAGCCGGCGCCTAGACGGCTGAGCTCGCAAAGCCCGCGGCTGCGATCTTGAACGCCGGGGCGACCGGCTGCATCTGTTCCCGCCCGAGAACGCGCTCGAGCGCAGCGACGCAGCGTTCGTCGAAGGCCGAGCCGCTCTCGTCTCGAAGCAGGGCGAGCGCAGCCTCGTGGCTCCAGGCGGCTCGATAGACCCGAGGTGAAACGAGCGCGTCGTAGACGTCGCAAACGGTGAGGATGCGGGTATCGAGGCCGATCGAGCTTGCGTTCAGACCTCGGGGGTAGCCCTTGCCGTCGAGGCGCTCGTGATGGCTGTGGACGAGCTCCTGCGCTGAAGAGTTGAAACCCCCGAGTTCTCGCAAGAGCTTGATGCCCCACTCCGGATGCCGCTTGATGACGGCGAACTCGTCTTCCTCCAGCCCAGCCGGCTTTTGCAGGATGCGGGTCGGCACGGAAAGCTTCCCGATGTCGTGTAGAAGCCCGCCGATCGCAAGCGCGCGCAATCGCCCCGGTGGGAGCCCGAGCTCCTCGCCGACCTGTACCGCGCGCATGGCGACACGTCGCGTGTGCTCTTCCGTCGACTCGTCCTTCTCCGCGAGACGTTGCATCAACGCGTGCACGCGCGCGCCGAGGAATGCTTCCTCCTTCGCAACCAGCTCCGCGGCCCGAAGGTCGCCCACGAGCGGTCGTGACTGGACGGCCTGGCTGAGGTCGATCGCGACGGCTGTTCCGACGATCACGATCCCGGCGAGCTCGAAGCCGTGGCCGAGCCACCAGCCGAGATCCGTGTAGTTCAGGAGGAGCGCAGGAGGCAGCGCTGCCGTGAGCCAGGCAACGCCGACCACGACCGCCAGGTCGGTGATCCGCTGCGTCAGTAGGTAGGTCTTGAGGGCCCGGAGGATGAGCAGGGAGTAGAAGAACGCTCCGACGATGAGAGCGGCGACGGCTGAAGGACTTGCGGGCTCGGGGACTGCCGGCACCAGGCTTGGCACGGCCATGCCGACGACGCCGAGCCCGATGACGCCGACGAGGGCCACGACCTGGAGAACGAGAAGCGAGCGAATGCCTTGTGGTCGACGCAGGCCCGGTAGCGCGGAGAGCGCGAGGACCGCGCCGCCGACGGGCAACGTTGCAGCTCCGGTCAGAGCGATCACGCCGTTGTCGCCGATCACGACGCCGGGTGTGGCCAGCCCGTGGATGGCGAGGAGTGCTGCCATGACGGTGAAAGCCGATCCAACCAGCACGACTCGCCCATCCTGTCGCCGGACGCCGACCACCGTGAGCGCGAGGGCGGCGACAGACGCCATCACGGCGCTGACGCCGACGCCGATGAAGTGCACGCTCGTTCCGAGGTCGTGCGAGTGGTGCCCGAAGACGGTAAGAGCTACCCCAGGGAGGATCGCTCCAGCCCCGAGGAGTGCGAGATCCTGGACCACGCGATCGCGAGGGATTGGCCGCATGGGAGCCAGATCGGCTGTGACCATCGCCACTTAGACGCTCGAATGGGGGACTTTGGGGCTAGTTAGCTGCGTTTAGCAGACGTCGCTGCCCCGACCATCCTGCGCAGCAGGGTCAGCGCTCCGTCCTTGTCGAGCATTTCGTTCAGATTGCCGCACTTGGGGCTCTGAACGCACGAGGGGCAGCCGTCCGAGCAGGGGCAGCCCCCGAGCATCCGCGCCGTGTCCTCGACCCAACCTTCGAACGCGTTGAAGCCGCGTTCGGTGATGCCCACGCCGCCGGAATGTCCGTCGTAGATGAACACCGTCGGTGCGTCCGTCTGGAAGTGGATGTTCGTCGAGAGCCCGCCGATGTCCCAGCGGTCGCACATCGCCCACAGCGGGAGCAAGGCAATCATCGAGTGCTCCGCGGCGTGAAGGGTTCCCAGCAGCCTGGGCATCTTCTCCAGCCCGGCGAGCTGGTCGGGCTCGGGCACGTACCAGATCGCCTCCGTCTCGAAGCTCGTCTCCGGCAGGTCGAGCTCGACGGTCTCCAGCGTCGACTGGTCGCGGATGGACTTCTTCTGGTACGCAACCACTCGCTCGGTCACGGAGATTCGACCGAACCGCAGATCGAGCCCGCAACGCCGCTCCGTACGGAGCGTCTCCTCGATGGCGGTGTTCGTGTCCTTCTTCGCCTGCGTGTAGTAGTCGCCCTTGTACGGCGTCACGAGCGCGGTGCGCGCCTGGAGGTCGAGCTCGCGCACGAGGTAGCTCTCGCCGAGGTGGAGGTAGACGGCGCCTTCGTGGACGGTCGAGTACGCGCGCTCTCGCTCCACGATTCCGAGAACGGTTCCGCTCTGGGCTTCCACGACGGCGAACGTGTCGGGCGTCGTGCTACGAAGGCCGAACTGCCCCGCCGGGTAGTCGCGTCCGGCCCACACGTAGCCGCTCTTGGTCAGCTTCAGCTCCGGCAACAGCGCGGCACGCTCGAGCGCCTCGTCTCCGAGCGTGGCCCGGTCGTCGTCGTCCAGTGGCGCCTCGAAGGCAGCTGACCTGACGTGTCCGTCGAGAACGCGAGGGTTGGCGTGGTCGAGGATTGCCGCTTCGACGCGGCGCTGCAGCAGGGTCTCCGGCTCGCGGACGAAGTACTGGTCGAGCGCGTCCTCGCTCGCGACGAGCACGGCGAGGCCGTGGCCGCGACGCCCGGCACGTCCCCACTGTTGGCGGAGCGACGCGACGGTTCCCGGGAAGCCGACCGAAATGGCGCAGTCGAGCAGGCCGATGTCGATGCCGAGCTCCAGCGCGTCCGTCGCGGCGACGCCCAGTAGTTCCCCCTCCACGAGCCGACGTTCGATGTCCCGCCGCTGCGCGGGCGTGTAGCCGGCGCGATACGGAGCGAGCCGCTTTGCAGCCTCGGCGTCGACTCGTTCCACGGTGAACTTGTGGATCAATTCCGCGGCCTTCCGGCTCTTCGCAAAGCAGATCGTGCGCAACCCGCGGGAGACAAGGTCTGCCATCAGCCTCGACGCGTCACCGAGGGCGCTTGCGCGTAGACCGAGCTCGGCGTCGAGCAACTCCGGGTTCCAGAGCAGGATCGTCCGCTCGGCGCGCGGAGCCGCATCGTCGTCGATGACGGCCGCCTTGACGCCTGCAAGGTCACGAGCGAGCCCGCCGGGGTTGGCGATCGTCGCCGAGGCCATGAGGAACTGCGGTTCGGCGCCGTACACCTGCGCGAGCCGCCGCAGCCGCCGCAGGACGTTGCCGACATGCGAGCCGAAGACACCGCGGTAGACGTGCGCCTCGTCGACGATGATGTAACGCAGGTTGTGCAGGACGTCGGCCCAGCGGTCGTGATGCGGCAACACCCCGACGTGGAGCATGTCTGGGTTGGTGAGAATGACGTTCGCCCATTTGCGAATCTGCCCGCGTCGCTCGCCTGGCGTGTCGCCGTCGTAGATCGCAGCGCGGACGTTCGGCGCGTGCAACTCTGCCAGCGCGCGGGCTTGATCCTGTGCAAGCGCTTTCGTCGGGTAGAGGTACAGCGCACGGCTCTTCGGCTCGTGTGCGATCGTGTCGAGAACGGGAAGGTTGAAGCCGAGCGACTTCCCGGACGCGGTTCCTGTCGCAAGGATCACGTGCTCGCCGCGCGCAGCTGCGTCGAAGGCTTCACGCTGGTGCGTGTAGAGGGCATCGAAGGGGAGCGCCTCGCGCAAGCGCGGCGCGAGGCCGTCCGGAAGGGGCTCGGTTTGCGCGTCGGCGGATGGGATCGTCTCGACGTGAGCGACTTGTTCGCCCTCGAGCAGTTCGTCCCAGAGCGCCGCGCTGACAGCCATTTGGCGATGGTAGCCTGGGGTCCCCGGGGTGCCCGTTCGGGCTGAGATCACACCCGTAGAACCTGATCCGGTTAGCACCGGCGGAGGGAGGAAGAACGCTCGATCATCGCCACGCGTTGACGCCGGAGGCGGGCTTTGCCCGGCGGAGGCTCGCTGCGCAGCTCGGGTCACGGGCTAGAAGGAGGGGGCCCACGGGGGAACCACGGGTTCCCCCGTGTTGACCGGCGAAGGGAGTTGGATGGTTCCGCGTTTGTTGACGATTGCTGGCTCGGACTCCGGCGGCGGAGCCGGGATCCAGGCCGACCTGAAGGCCTTTGCGGCCGCGGGGTGCTACGGGACGAGCGCGGTCGTGGCGCTCACCGCGCAGAACACGCAAGGTGTCACGGCAGTGCACGAGCTGCCCGTGGATTTCGTCCGCGCCCAGCTCGAGGCGGTCTACGACGACATAGGCGTGGACGCTGCAAAGACCGGGATGCTCTTCTCCCGTGCCCTCATCGAAGCTGTCGCGGACTTTCTCGACGGGCGGGGCCTTCCACTCGTCGTCGATCCGGTCATGATCGCGAGCTCCGGCGCGACACTGCTGCAGTCCGAAGCCGTCGAGACGCTCGTGTCGCGCCTCTTTCCACTCGCCACGGTTGTGACGCCGAACCTCCACGAGGCCGAGGCGCTG